>NZ_DATNJW010000151.1:0-2828 GCF_035603715.1 Mycobacterium sp.
CCGGGGCCACCTGGCCCACCGGCTCCACCCGGTCCACCCGGCCCGCCAGGTCCATGGCCGCCTCCGCCGCCCGGCTCCTGGGGAGCGGGTCCGGTGTGGCTGACCGCGGGTGCGCCATGGCCACCGGCCTGCGGCCCCGGAGCGGCGCTGGCCGCACCGGCCCCCACGCCCAACGCGGCTGCCCCAAGGGCGCCGGCGATGGTCGCTCCGGCCATCAGTTGCTTCAGTTTCATGGTCCTTCACCTGTCTACTTGGATATTCAGTGGACACTTGCCCCCCGACGTACTGAACGCTAAATAGCTAAGCTATGAATCAGCTACGAGAAGCCTCTGCAATCCTTTTGCGCAAGTGCTCGCGGTGAATCGCTGTGACGAGCGTGCCCACTCAGTGAGCAGTGGCAATAACTAGGCCGACGTGGTGGTTCATACTGGAAGCAATGCCTGTGGACTACGGGCGGAATTTTCTTACGAGGTGGCTGCGATGACGAGGTTGGACTCGGTCGAGCGCGCGATCGCCGACATCGCGGCCGGCAAGGCTGTCGTCGTCGTGGATGACGAGGATCGGGAAAACGAGGGAGACCTCATTTTTGCGGCCGAGAAGGCCACGCCGGAGTTGGTCGCCTTCATGGTCCGCTACACATCGGGATACCTGTGCGTGCCCCTGGACGGCGATATTTGCGACCGGCTAGGACTGCTGCCGATGTATGCGGTCAACCAAGATAAACACGGCACCGCTTATACCGTCACTGTTGACGCGAGACATGGTGTGGGAACTGGTATTTCGGCGTCAGACCGCGCAACGACGATGAAGTTGCTCGCCGATCCGGACAGCGTCGCCGACGACTTCACCCGGCCCGGGCACGTAGTTCCCTTGCGCGCCAAGGACGGTGGCGTGCTGCGGCGGCCTGGCCACACCGAGGCCGCTGTCGACCTGGCCCGAATGGCAGGACTGTCGCCGGCCGGTGCGATCTGCGAAATCGTCAGCCAAAAGGACGAAGGCGCGATGGCGCAGACCGACGAGCTGCGGGTGTTTGCCGACGAGCACGATCTGGCGCTGATCGCTATCGCAGATCTGATTGAGTATCGCCGCAAGCACGAGAAGCACATCGAGCGGATCGCCGAAGCCCGCATCCCGACCCGGCACGGCGAATTCCGGGCGGTCGGATACTCCAGCATTTACGAGGACGTCGAGCACGTGGCGTTGGTCCGCGGCGAGATCGCCGGACCCAACTACGACGGCGACGACGTGCTGGTCCGCGTGCACTCCGAATGCCTGACCGGGGACGTGTTCGGTTCACGCCGCTGCGACTGCGGTCCGCAACTGGACGCCGCGATGGCGCTGGTCGCGCGCGAAGGACGCGGTGTGGTCCTCTACATGCGCGGCCACGAAGGTCGCGGCATCGGCCTGATGCACAAGCTGCAGGCCTATCAGCTGCAGGACGCCGGCGACGACACCGTGGACGCCAACCTCAAGCTCGGGTTGCCCGCCGACGCACGGGACTACGGCACCGGGGCCCAGATCCTCGTCGACCTCGGGGTGCGTTCGATGCGGCTGCTGACCAACAACCCCGCCAAGCGCGTCGGATTGGATGGCTACGGGCTGCACATCATCGAGCGGGTGCCGTTGCCGGTGCGCGCCAATGCGGAGAACATCCGGTATTTGATGACCAAGCGTGACCGGATGGGTCATGACCTCGTCGGGCTGGACGACTATCACGAATCCATTCACCTGCCAGGCGAATTCGGTGGTGCCCTGTGACCCGGGATTCGCGCGTATGAGCGGTGCCGGTGTACCCGACATCGCGTCGCAGGACGCTTCCGCACTCACACTGGCGATCGTGGTCAGCACGTGGCATAAGCAGATATGTGACGCATTACTGGCCGGCGCCCAGAGAATCGCCGACGAGTGGGGCGTCAAGGACCCGTCGATTGTCCGGGTTCGCGGCGCGATCGAGATTCCGGTCGTCGCGCAGGCTGTGGCCCGTAACCACGACGCCGTCGTCGCTCTCGGTGTGGTAATCCGTGGGCAGACACCGCATTTCGACTATGTGTGCGACGCGGTGACTCAAGGCCTGACACGGGTTTCGCTGGACGAATCCACCCCGGTGGCCAATGGTGTGCTGACCACCAACGACGAGGCGCAGGCCCTGGATCGCGCGGGGCTGCCGGACTCGACTGAGGACAACGGTGGCCAGGCCACGGCTGCGGCGCTGAGCACCGCGTTGACCCTGCGCCATCTGCGCGGAAAGTCGTGACCGCCAAGCCCGACCAGGCCACCTGGGATGTGCAACTGCGGCCCCACCTGACGCCCTATGTCGCCTACGCCGTGGCGGTCATTCTCATCGTGGCGCACGTGGTGATCGGTCTGCTGCTCAAGATCGGGTCCACCGGCGTGATCTTCCAGACCTCCGACCAGATCGCGATGGCGGGGCTTGGGCTGGTGCTTGCCGGGCTGGCGCTGTTGTTCGCCCGGCCACGGCTGCGGGTGGGCGCCGCCGGGCTGTCCGTACGCAATGTGCTCAGCGATCGGATGGTGCCGTGGGAAGAGGTGGTCGGGGTGTCTTTTCCGATCGGCGCCCGCTGGGCGCGAATCGATCTGCCCGACGACGAATACATCCCGCTGATGGCCATCCAATCGGTTGACAAGGACCGCGCCGTCGCCGCGATGGATACCGTCCGGAGTCTGCTGGCCCGCTACCGGCCCGACTTGCCGTCGCGCTAGTTGTCGGAAGCTCCCGCTACAATCGAATGTATGTTCGAATTGTGGTCTGCCTCGCGGCCTACGACGGAGTCGGCTGCACTGCTGGACCGAATTGGCGAAGCAGGTCG
>NZ_DATNJW010000152.1:0-6377 GCF_035603715.1 Mycobacterium sp.
CCTCGAGGCGGCCCAGGGCGCCGCGTGGTTTGGTCAGCGTGTCCTGGCGTGCACGGGCGGCCGCGGCCGCCGTCGTGTCCGGAGGCGCCACCGGCGCGAACATCGTCATGCCCCGGCCTGCTTGATCGGCAGCGGATGTCCGGCCACCACCAGCACGACCCGCTCGCACACCGCGGCCAACCGCTGATTGAGGGCTCCCAGTTCGTCACTGAACCGGCGGGCCGACGCGGTGGCGGCCACGACCGTCAGTCCGACCTCCGGGCTGACCAGTACCAGCGGTGAGTTGAACTCCGCGACCGCGGCCGTCAGGTCGTCGAGGTCGGGCGACAGCGACCCGCCGTCCCAGGCTTGGCGCTTGTCCAAGGTGGCGGTCAGCCAGCCGCCGATATCGTCGACCAGTGTCGGTGTGTCCGGCGAACGGCGCAATTGCCGTGCGACGTCGTCGGTTTCGACGGTGGACCAGTGTGACGGTCGGCGGTCGCGATGCTCAGCGATGCGCTGTCGCCACGCCCCGTCGGTGTCGACGACCTGACCGGTCGCCAGGTACTGCACGGGCTGATCAGATTGCAGCGACTCGGCGATGGCGGCCTCCGCCCACCGGGACTTGCCTGACCTGATTCCGCCGAGCACCAGGGTTCGCACCGTGGATCAGGCACCCCATGGCGATCGCAAGTGCGGCGCTGCCGGGTGCAGCGGGTCGCCATGCGAGGGCTTTGTCCGGCGAGGTCTAATCGACACTGGCGCCGTGCTTGACCTGGGGCCGCGGTGCCCGCATCCGGCGCATCTGCGAGGCCCGGCTGGCTGCGTAAAGCCCTATTTTCCAATGGCTTTCGGTATTGTCCGGAAACTTCTCATCTACCCGTCGGCCGACCTTTCGGCCGAGAATGAACCCGTCGAGCGCCATCACCGCCATCAATACCAGCATCGCCGGCGACATATAGAACTGAAGCTGCGGCACGGCGAACATGAAGAACAGCAGCGCCAGCGCCGACGGCATGAACAGCCCCAGCACGTTGCGGCGGGCATCGACGATGTCACGTGCGTACCGACGTACCGGGCCCTGGTCACGGCTGAGTAGGTAACGCTCGTCGCCGGCCATCATGCGCTCGCGCCGATCGGCCATCTGGGAGCGCCGCACCGAACTCTGCTCGCGACGTTCCTCGCGACTGAGCTTGGGACCCGCCAGCGACTTTCGCCGCGCCCGGGCCTCCGACGAGGTCATCGGCGCCGGCGCGACCGGGCCCTTGCGTCCGGCGTCACGTCGCGGCGTGGGCCGTCCCTTGGGCGCGGTGGTCTGCCGGGGTGCGACATCGAAGGCGTCCGCGGCCTGTACCGGTGTCTGGGCATCGTCCCGGCCTTCGGTGACGCCCTCGTCTTTCTTTCGGCCCAGCAGTTTCACGCTCGCCAGGTTACTTCCCGCGGATGTGTCCGGAAAATAGCCGGGGCGATCGACCGGCCTTACTGTTGCTCAGATGACCGGGTCGGCGCACCGTACGCCGACATTGCGGATGCTCATCGCTCCGGACAGCTACGGCGACACCCTGACCGCGGTCGAGGCGGCGGCTGCCATCGCGGCGGGCTGGAGCCGGGTGCGGCCCGGCGATCACCTGATCGTGGCCCCGCAGTCGGACGGAGGCCCGGGATTCGTCGACGTACTGGCCAGCCGAATAGGGGAGCGGCGGGCTCTGCAAGTGCGCGGCCCGCTGACCGAGGAGGCGCGGGCCGAGTGGGTGCTGGATCCGCCGTCGGCGACCGCATACCTGGAATGCGCGCAGGCCTGTGGATTGGCCCTGCTCGGCGGCCCGCCGACAGCGGCGACTGCGCTCGCCGCGCACAGCAGCGGAGTTGGCCAGTTGATCACTGCGGCGCTGGAAGCCGGCGCGGCCCGCATCGTCGTCGGATTGGGCGGCAGCGCGAGTACCGACGGTGGCCGCGGATTGATCGAGGCGCTCGGCGGCCTGGACACCGCGCGGGGACGGTTAGCCGGGGTCGAGCTGATTGCGGCCTGTGACGTTGAGCACCCGCTGGTGGGCCCGTCGGGAGCGGCCCGGGTGTTCGGGCCGCAGAAGGGGGCCGATCCGGATACCGTGGCGGCGCTCGAAGAGCGCCTTGCACAATGGGCCGGCGACTTGGACGCCGCCGCCGGGCGGCCGGTCAGCGCCGAATCGGGCGCCGGGGCCGCGGGCGGGATCGGTGCGGCGCTGCTCGCGCTGGGCGGGCGATGCGAATCAGGGGCGTCGATCATCGCCGAGCACACCGAGTTGGCCGCTGACCTGGCCGTCGTCGATCTGGTGATCACCGGTGAGGGCAAATTCGACGACCAGTCCCTGCGCGGCAAGGTGGTGGGCGCGCTGGCTGCGGCGGCGCGATCGGCGCAGGTGCCGGTGGTGGTGTTGGCCGGCCAGGTGGCTCTGGACGAGCCGGCCATTCACTCGGCGGGCATTTTGGCGGCCTGTGCGGTGTCCGACTACGCCGGTTCGGTGCAGCTGGCCCTGGCTGATGCCGCCAACCAGCTGACGGGGCTGGCGGCACAGGTCGCGGCACGACTCGGGAATAGCGGCACAACAAGGTACCTTTGAGGAGATGGGTTGTGTCGCTCACGCGACCCCATCCGGACACGAGTACTTACAGGGAGAAGCAATGACTGTTCAGGACGAGTCGACCACCGCCACAACGCACGGCGTGATCTTGACGGACGCCGCGGCAGCCAAAGCAAAATCACTGCTGGACCAGGAGGGACGCGACGACCTGTCGCTGCGGATCGCCGTCCAGCCCGGGGGATGCGCGGGCCTGCGCTACAACCTGTTCTTCGACGACCGCGCCCTCGACGGCGACCTCACCGCCGACTTCGGCGGCGTGACGTTGACCGTCGACCGGATGAGCGCGCCGTACGTTCAGGGCGCTTCCATCGACTTCGTCGACACCATCGAGAAGCAGGGCTTCACCATCGACAACCCGAACGCCACCGGCTCTTGCGCCTGCGGCGACTCCTTCAACTGACGCTGGATCAGCGCCTCTAATACTCGCCTGCGGTTCGCTGCACATACGAGCACACCAGAATCTGGTTGTGCTGGCTCAGTAGTTGCGCGACGCCCTGAATCTGGCTGCGCGTGCCGTTGCCGCTGGGTGGCTGGACCTGCATGCTGAACAACACCTGGGCCTGGTAGTCCGACCAGTACACGATCTTGTCGATCGATGTCACCTTCGCTTCGGAGAACTGCTTGCGAAATGCGTCGCTGCTGAGTTTGGCCAGCGCCTGGTCGGATCGCCGGTCCCGCACCGCGTCGTAGATACCGCACAGCGAGTTGCGGGCGATGGCCTCGGTGTCACGGTGCTCGAGGGCGTCGAGGTAATTCTGAATCGCCGACGTGGCCGCGGCGTCGGAGAATGCGCCGGACGCGGGTTTGGGAGCGCTATGCGACCCGTACACGATGGCCGCGGCCACCCCGGCCACCACCAGCAGCGCCACCACGGCGCCGATGAACCAGCGTCGACGGCGGCGCGGTTTGGGGTATCGCATCGGTAGCGGCAACGACCCCGGATAGGCCGCGACCGGCGGCGGGTAGACCGGCGGGGTGGGGATGGGTTCGCTGGGATGGGTGTCGGAGAGCGGTAGTCCGTCGGCGCCCGAACGATGGTCCGACGAATACGGACCGGGCATAAGTGGATCTCCTCGGATAGCAAGGCCGCGCGACCTTGGGCGAGTCAGGCTGCCGCTAGGTTCTCCTACGGAGGCTAGCGGGCGTCGGCCCGCGGTGCGAAGCCGGCCACGGCCACCGGTACGCTTAGCTAGCCGAACTTTGGAATTGAAGGGGTGGAATTTCGTGACGATCGCGGTGACCGGTTCTATTGCCACGGACAATTTGATGCGGTTTCCGGGTCGGTTCTCCGAACACCTGCTGGCCGAACACCTGGAGAAGGTATCGCTGAGCTTCCTGGTCGACGACCTGGTGATCCACCGCGGCGGAGTGGCCGGAAACATCGCCTTCGCGATCGGAGTGCTCGGCGGCGACGTGGCGCTGGTGGGGGCCGCCGGTGACGATTTCGTCGGCGATTACGGCAAATGGCTGCAGTCGCATGGCGTCAACACCGACCACGTGCTGATCTCGAAATCCGCCCACACCGCCCGTTTCGTCTGCACCACCGATCAGGACATGGCCCAGATCGCGTCGTTCTACCCGGGCGCAATGTCCGAGGCCCGCAACATCAAGCTCGCGGACCTGGTGTCGTCGGTCGGCAAGCCGGATCTGGTGATCATCGGGGCCAATGACCCCGACGCGATGGTGGTGCACACCGAGGAGTGCCGCAAGCTCGGCCTGCCCTTCGCTGCCGACCCGTCTCAGCAGCTGCCCCGGCTGTCCGGCGAGGAGATCGACAAGCTCGTCGACGGCGCGGAGTACCTGTTCACCAACGACTACGAGTGGGAGTTGCTGCAGTCGAAGACCGGCTGGTCAGAGGCCGACGTGATGGGCAAGGTCGGTCTGCGGGTCACCACGCTTGGAGCCAAGGGCGTCGACATCGTCGACCGCGACGGCAGCACCGTGCACGTCGGTGTGGTGCCGGAGACCAGCCTCACCGACCCCACCGGCGTGGGCGATGCCTTCCGCGCCGGCTTCCTGACCGGACGCAGCGGCGGGCTCAGCCTGGAGCGCTCGGCGCAACTGGGCTCCCTGGTCGCGGTGCTGGTGCTGGAGTCGACCGGCACCCAGGAGTGGACGTGGGACGCCGCGGCCGCCAAGACCCGGCTGGCCGACGCCTACGGCGACGATGCTGCCGCCGAAATCGCCACCGTTCTCGCCTAGAGCCGCGTTACGGCCTGTCCGGCCGCGACACTGAACCAGTTGCGACGACACGCCGACGTCTGCCGCAGTGAGTTAAGTCTCTGCGGAGAAGTGACGCCTCACAGCTGCACGGGATATTGCGGCTCGCTGATCTGCGGCACCACGCTGTGCTCGACGAAGATCGCGTGCCACAGCATGAAAATCAGTACCGTCCACAGCCTGCGGCTGTGATCGGCTGTGCCGCAACGGTGTTCGTCTAGCATTCGGCGAACAGCCGACGCATCGATCAGGTTGTCGGTGGCCGATGCGTTCACCATCTCGTGCGCCCACTCCAGCAGCGGGCCGGCCCGCAGCCAATGCCGAATCGGCACCGGGAAGCCGAGTTTCGGCCGGTTGAGCACATGCGGCGGGACGATCGGTTCCAGCGCGCGGCGCAGCGCGTACTTGGTGGTGGTGCGGGTGATCTTGGCCTCGACCGGCAACCGGGAGGCGACCGCGAACACTTCGGAATCCAGGAACGGCACCCGCAGTTCCAGCGAGTTGGCCATTGTCATCTTGTCGGCCTTGACCAAAATGTCGCCGCGCAACCAGGTGAACAAGTCGACGTGCTGCATGCGCGCCACCGGGTCCCAGTCGGCGGACTCTGCGTAGATCGGGGCGGTGATGTCGGTGTGGGTCCACTCCGGGCGGAATCCGGCCAGCACGTCGCGCAGTTGCGCGTCGGAGAAGCTGCGGGCATTGCCGTAGTAGCGCTGCTCGAGGGTCAGCGATCCGCGGTGCAGCAGGCTTTTGCCCCGCATGCCGTCCGGCAGGGGTTTGGACAACGTGCCCATCGAGCGCCGAAGCGGTCGCGGAAGGTAGTCGAAAGGCTTGAGCGACAACGGTTCCCGATAGATGGTGTAGCCACCGAACAGCTCGTCGGCGCCCTCGCCGGACAGCACTACCTTGACGTGCTTGCGTGCCTCGCGGGCCACGAAGAACAGCGGCACCAGCGCGGGGTCGGCGACCGGTTCGTCGAGGTACCACACGATCTCGGGCAGCGCGGCGACGAATTCGTCGGGGGCCACCACCTTGGCGATGTGGCGGGCGCCGATCGCCTCGGCCGATGCCACCGCGACGTCGACCTCGGAGAAGCCCTCCCGTTCGAAGCCGGTGGTGAAGGTGATCAGCCGCGGGTTGTGCCGAATGGCCAGCGCCGCGATCGCGGTCGAGTCGATGCCGCCGGAAAGGAAGGCGCCGACCGTGACGTCGGCGCGCATGTGCTTGGCCACCGAGTCCTCCAGGACCGCGGTGATCTCGTCATAGCGGGCCTGCTCGCTACCATGCGAGATCGGCGTCACCTCGAAGCGAGGCACGAAATAGCGGGTGGTCTGCGGCGCCTGGCCGGGACGGATCCGCGCATAGCAGCCCGATTCCAGCCGGCGCACGCCCCGATGCAGCGTCTCGGGTTCGGGCACGTACTGCAGCACTATGTAGTGCTGAACGGCACGATCGTCGATCGTGGTGTCGAATCCCACCAGGTCGGCCAGTTCCAGCAGGCATTTCTTCTCGCTGGCCACGGCGGTGCCACCGGTCCCGGTGGCCATGAACAGCGGC
>NZ_DATNJW010000153.1:0-6888 GCF_035603715.1 Mycobacterium sp.
GATCACCGGCGGACTCGGTGCACTCGGCCTGTACACGGCAGCCCACCTGGCCCAACTCGGGGCCGGCGACATCGTGTTGACCAGTCGCCGCGAGCCGGACGCGGAGGCGCAACGGACGATCGAGGAGATCACCGAGCGCCACAAGTGCCGCATCCACACCTTCGCCGCCGACGTCGGCGACGAAGCACAGGCCAGAACCCTGATGGAGCGAATCCGAGCGGAGTTGCCGCCGCTCGGCGGCGTGGCACACCTGGCAGGCGTGCTCGACGACGCGCTGATTTCACAGCAGAGCCCGGAACATTTCCGGACGACGTTGGCGCCCAAGGCTTTCGGCGCCTATCACCTGGACCGGTTGACCAGGAACGACGATCTTGAGTTCTTCATCGTGTACTCGTCGGCCTCCAGCGTGATCGGCTCGCCCGGCCAGGCGAACTACGCGACTGCCAATGCGCTGCTCGACGGGCTGGTTGCGGATCGCAGGGCGCAAGGCCTTCCCGCGACCGGCATCAACTGGGGCCCATGGGCGCAAGGCGGCATGGCCACGTCGCACGCCGCGCGCGCCAATCTCAGTGCGCAGGGCCTGATTCCGCTGGATCCGTCGGCCGCCTTGAACGCGCTCGACGAGATGCTCGCCCACGGAACCGGACAGGCAACCGTCATCAAAGCCAACTGGCAGCGTGCCGCGAAGGGGCTGGGCGGTACTCGCCCATGGATTCTCGACCACGTGCTGCCAAGCGCTGCCGCCGCGACACACGGCGACAGCGAGTTGCTCCGGCAGCTGCACGACGTACCCGACATAGAGCGCGGCAGCTTCCTCACCGAGTACCTGCGGCACGAAGTGCAGAACTTCCTGCGGCTCGCGCAACCGCCGGCCGCGAGCAGCCGGTTCCTGGAGCTGGGCACGGATTCGCTGATGGCGGTCGAATTCAGCAACCGGTTACTCCCCCAGTTCGGCGGCGCGTTCACGATCAGCGCCACCGCGGTATTCGACTACCCCACCATCGGCTCGCTGGCGGAATACCTGGCCGGTCAGGTGCCGGAGTTACAAGCGGACTCCGGCGGCGCGTCCGAAGCTGCCGGGTAGATCCCGAATCGACATAAGACACAGCAGATTTAGTAGGGGCGACATAATGAATCAGCAAAGCGACGTTGCAATGTCGGAGCACCTGGCTGACGACCTACTCTCCACGACAGCCGGTGGTTGGCGCAGTTTCTACAATCAACTGAGTCGCCGCTTGGAAGACATCGGGGTGGCCGACTCATCGTTTTTCCTCAATTACGGCTACGTCCCGACGACTTCTGACAACGAGTCGGCCTTCGCCATTCGCGAAGGTACCTTCAATGCGCACTCGGTCCGACTGGTGTTCGAAGTTGTCGGATCGATTGACCTGGACGACCGCACAGTTGTCGAAATAGGCTGTGGGCGCGGAGGCAACTCCAGACTCGTCGCGGAGAAATTCAGCGGTCATGTCATCGGCATCGATATGTCCTCAGAAGCGATCGAATTCTGCCGCAAAACGCATCTCGACAATTCGACGGATTTCCGGGTCGGCGACGCACTGAACATTCCCCTGGAAGACGGGTCCTGCGATGCCGTCCTCAATGTGGAGTCGTCACACTCATACGGGAATCTGCCGAAATTCCTGAACGAAGTTCGCCGGATCTGCCGGCCCGGGGCATGGTTTTTGCATACCGACTTCCTGAGCCCGGATGACTGGGATTACGTGCGGAGCCGTCTGCGCGCGCTCGGCTTTGTCACCGAAGCCGACCGCGACATCACTGCCAACGTGTTGGCCTCGCGCGATCAAGCGAGCAACAACTGGGCGCAGGTTTACGGCGATGGAAATTCCCGGGTGGCGAACTTTCTCGCGCTTCCCGGGTCGGCGATCTACGAGCAGATGCGGGCCGGCCTGCTGGAGTACCGGATTCTGAGATCCCAGTTGCGTACGGAGCCCACCTAGAGCGTCTAAGCGCGTGCACAGTTTGCGGCGCAAACGCCGACGGCATCGGCGATCCCCAAGGCCCGTCTTGTCCACTGCCGCAGACCGATTGTCCGAACCCTTAGACAACTGGTACGAGGCCCAGTATCGTCTAGAACTTGTTATACCCATGTTGATTAGTTGAGCTGGAGACCCGGTGAGTATCAATCCGTTCGACGACGGCGATGGCCGCTTTTTCGTCGTGATCAACGACGAAGAGCAACACAGTCTGTGGCCGGCCTTTGCCGATGTGCCAGCCGGCTGGCGAGTGGTGTACGGCGAGGGGGATCGCGCATCGTGCCTGGACTACATCGAAAAGAGCTGGACCGATATACGGCCTAAGAGCCTGCGCGACAGGTTGGCAACGAGACAGGGGGTTTCGATAGGTACACCGGATGAAATTTGACGACCAGGCAGTTCCGCTCACGCGCGGACAACTCGACATTTGGCTTGCGCAGGAGACCGGTCTCTCGGTTACGGAGTGGCAGCTCGGTGTACTTGTGCGGTTCGACGGAACGGTAAAGCCTGATGTGCTCAAACAGGCGATCCGTCAGGTGGTGCAAGAGGCCGAACCAGTCAGGGCCACTCTCTTCGAAGTGGACGGCCAGGTCTTCCAGAAGGCGACCGACTACCCGGACGTCGAGGTGGCCTTCCACGATCTGAGCGACGCACGTCATCCGGTGCAGGAAGCCCGCGCCATGGCATTGGAAATCCAGCGCACGCCAATGCCGCCTGCGGGCCCGATGTTCAAATTTGCTTTATTTCAGACATGGACCGACGAATTCTATTTGTTCGCATGCTTCCACCACTTAATCGTCGACGGATCCGGAATCACGCTTCTTGCCCATCGGATCGCAACTGTCTATGCCGCGTTAGTTTCTCAGGCAGCCATTCCTCCTGCCTTCTTCGGCTCGTTGCAGAACTTGGTGCGCGGCGAGGCAGAATACGAAGCTTCCACTGATTACCTGGAAGACGAAGCCTATTGGACCAAGAACCTGCCACCGGAAAGCGGCTCGAATTATCGGTTGCCGCAAGCCGAGGGTGCCGTTGAGACACAATCACCTTCTGCGCCGGTTCGATTGGACCCCACGGTCCTTCGGCAAGTTCAAGAGCTGTCCCAGGTATGGAACATGCCACGGTCGTCGATCATCACCGCGGCGTGTGCACTGTTGGTGCGCGGGTGGTGCGCCGAGGGTTCAGAGGTGGTGCTGGACTTCCCAGTCAGCAGGCGAGTGCGTCCGGACATGAAGACACTCCCTGGGATGGTTTCCGGGGCGGTGCCGCTGGTGTTGAAGCTTGGTCCCGGAGCTACGGTTGCCGATTTTTGTGAGCATGTTGACGCGCGGATACAAGAAGCACTGCAGCATCAGCGGTTTCCGGTGCATGCCCTGGAACGCAAAGGCCGCCCAGAGCTCCCCGCCAACAGGGTGAGCGTCAACTTCATGCCGTCGAAAATGACCATGGACTTCGCGGGTGTTGAGGCGTCGGCGTCATTCACCAATCCGGGCCAGGTCGGCGACTTCGGGTTCATCTTCTCCGGCGCCGGCGATCAGCTGTTTCTCAGCACAGCCGGCGTGCGGGGGCCGTTTGCGAATTTCGACGTCGCCGATCTAGCGAGAAGGTTGGGCCGGGTGTTGGCGGCGATGACCGCTGATCCGGGCCGGCGGCTCGCGTCGACTGATCTGCTCGACGCCGGTGAACATGCCGGTCTGCATGACTGGGGTAACCAGGCGGTGCTGACCCAGTCGGCACCTGCGCCGGAATCGATTCCGGCGGTGTTCGCGGCGCAAGTGGCCCGCGTGCCGGACGCGGTGGCGATCAGCGACGGGGAGCTTTCGTGGACCTACCGCGAGGTTGAGCAGGCCGCTAACCGGTTGGCGCATCTGTTGGCCCGCGAAGGTGTGGGCCCGGGGCAGCGGGTGGCGTTGCTGTTGCCCCGCACGGCTGAGGCGGTCGTGGCGATGTTGGCGGTGCTGAAATCCGGGGCGACATATGTGCCGATTGATCCGGTGGTCCCGGCGGCCCGAAGTGAGTTTGTGCTCGGTGATGCCGCGCCGGTAGCCGCAATCACCACCGCCGAGTTGCGTCCGCGGCTGGACGGGCACGACCTGTTGGTTATCGACATCCACGATCTTGCAGACTCCGCCGGTCACCTGCCCAGCACGGCGCTGGCGGCTCCGGCTGCTGATGAGATCGCCTACCTCATTTACACGTCGGGCACCACCGGAACCCCCAAGGGGGTGGCGATCCCGCACCGCAACGTGACGCGGCTGCTGGAGACCCTGGATGCTGATCTGGAGTTGGCCGGCCAAGTGTGGTCGCAATGTCATTCCTTGGCGTTCGACTTCTCGGTATGGGAGATCTGGGGCGCGCTGCTTTACGGCGGGCGGCTGGTGGTGGTGCCCGACTCCGTGGCGCGCTCGGCGGAAGATTTCCACGCCCTGCTGGCCGCTGAACAGGTCACGGTCCTGAGTCAGACCCCGTCGGCGTTTTATGCGCTGCAGACCGCCGACGCGCTCCGGCCCGAGCTGAGCCGTCAGCTCAAGCTTCAAGCGGTGGTGTTCGGCGGCGAGGCCCTCGAACCCCAGCGCCTCAGCACGTGGTTGAAAGCCCACCCCGGTTTTCCGCGGCTGATCAACATGTACGGCATCACCGAGACGACGGTGCATGCCTCGTTCCGGGAGATCCTCGGCGCTGACATCGAGAGCACTTCCAGCCCTATCGGGGTCCCGTTGGCTCACCTTGGCTTCTTCGTGCTCGATGCGTGGTTGCAGCCGGTGCCGGCAGGTGTCGTCGGGGAGCTGTATGTGGCCGGCGCCGGAGCAGCCTACGGGTACGTGGGCCGGGCCGGTCTCACCGGAACGCGGTTTGTGGCGTGTCCGTTCGGTGCGCCCGGGGAGCGGATGTATCGGACCGGCGACCTGGTCTGGTGGGGTCCCGACGGGCAGCTCAGGTATCTCGGGCGCGCCGATGAACAGGTCAAGATCCGCGGCTATCGCATCGAACTCGGCGATGTCCAGGCCGCACTCGGTGCGCTGAACGGGGTTGAGCAGGCGGTGGTGATCGTCCGCGAGGACCGCCCCGGCGACAAGCGGCTGGTGGGGTATGCCACCGGCACCGCCGACCTATCCACCGCGCGTGCGGTGCTGGCCGAGCGGCTGCCCGCGTACATGGTTCCGGCCGCGGTGGTGGCGATGAATACTCTGCCGCTCACGGTCAACGGCAAACTCGACACCCGCGCACTGCCCGCGCCTGACTACCAAGAAGGCGACAGCTACCGCGCTCCGGCGGACGCGGTGGAGGAGATCCTGGCCGGCATTTACGCCGAAGTCCTCGGGCTCGAGCAGGTCGGGGTCGACGAATCGTTCTTCGAGCTGGGCGGGGACAGCATCCTGTCGATGCAGGTAGTGGCGCGGGCGCGGGCCGCCGGCCTGGTGTGCCGGCCGCGCGACATCTTCGTCGAGCAGACTGTGGCCCGGCTGGCCGGAGTGGTCGAAGGTGCGGTTGGACAGGTCGATGAAGGCATCGGGCCGGTGGTCGCTACCCCGATCATGCGTTGGCTGGCAAGCGTCGATGGCCCGGTGCAGCACTTCAACCAGACCACGGTCGTGCAGGCCCCCGCGGGGGCGACCGAGGCCGACGTGGTGGTGCTGTTGCAGGCGTTGCTCGATCGGCATGCCATGTTGCGGCTGCGGGCCGAGGACGACGGCGCCGGCAGTTGGTCGTTCCAGGTGCCCGAAACCGGTTCGGTGGATGCCCGCGAGTGCCTGCTGACAGTAGAGGAGCTATCCGATACGGCGATGCTAACGGCCGGGTCGCGGTTGAACCCGGCCGCCGGGGTAATGCTCAGCGCGATATGGGTGACCTCTACCGCCCGTTTGGTGTCGATCGTGCACCACCTCGCCGTCGACGGCGTGTCGTGGCGGATCTTGATGGAAGACCTCAACATCGCCTGGGCCCAGCACCACCGCGGAGAGCAGGTGGTGTTGCCGGCGCCGGGGACGTCGTTTGCCCGGTGGTCGGAACTGCTCGCCGAGCACGCGAGCCGCCCGGAAGTCGTGCAGCAGGCGCCAGCGTGGCGGCAGGTGGCGGCGACGCCGGCGGCTTTGCCGGCGGTACGTCCCGAGCTGGATACCTATGCCAACGTCGGGCAGCTCGCGCTGGCGTTGGATGCGGAAACGACCCGCATACTTTTGGGTGAGGTGCCCACGGCGTTTCACACCGGCATACACGAGATCATGTTGATCGCGTTCGCCTTGGCGTGTGCGGAGTTCTTGGGCACTGGTGCCGCACCGGTCGCCATCGATGTGGAGGGCCACGGGCGCCACAATGAGCTGGCGCCCGATGTTGACCTGTCGCGCACCGTGGGTTGGTTTACCACCAAATACCCGGTGGCGTTGGCGGTGGGTGGGCTGTCCTGGACGCAGGTGGTGGCCGGCGATGCGGGGTTGGGAGCGCTGATCAAGGACGCCAAAGAGCAGCTGCGCGCCCTGCCCGAGCCCCTGACGTACGGGCTGCTGCGCTATCTGAATCCCGAGATTGACCTCGACGAGTCCGACCCGCCGATCGGGTTCAACTATCTGGGGCGGCTGGGCGCCGGGGCGGGCGAGTTCGGTGATGGATGGCAGATCAGTTGGGACGGCTTGGCGAACATCGACGCCGGCTTGAGGTTGCCAATGCCGTTGGCGCACACCGTAGAACTCAACGCCGGCATAATCGATACCGATTTCGGCCCGTTCCTGCGCGCCGCCTGGTGGTGGGCGCCGTCGGCGCTGGATCACGCGCAAGTCAGCCGACTGGGCCAATTGTGGTTCGACGCCCTGACCGGGATCTGCGCGAATGTACGCCGCGGCGGGGGCGGGTTGACGCCGTCGGATCTTGCGGTTGGCGGTTTGAGTCAGCAGCAGAT
>NZ_DATNJW010000154.1:0-3012 GCF_035603715.1 Mycobacterium sp.
TCATCCGTCCGACATACTCGGCCAGCGTGGTCAGCTGCTCCTCGCTGTGCGTTGAAGCGAACGACGATATCTCCAGCAGCGTCTCCTGGTTATCGAAGTCACGCATCAATCCTTCTTTGAGGACCTTGCCGAACTCACCCCAGAATGTGCGGTAATCGTCCGGCCGCTCAGACTGCAGATCCTTGATGGTCGACAGGACCTTCTTGGTCAACCGCCGCCGGATCGCGTTGATCTGCCGGTCCTGCTGCAGGATCTCGCGGGACACGTTCAGCGACAGGTCCTGTGCGTCCACCACACCCTTGACGAATCGCAGGTATCGGGGCATCAGCTGGTCGCAGTCGCCCATGATGAACACGCGCTTGACATACAACTGCACACCGATCGCGGCGTCCGGTTCGTACAGGTCGAGCGGGGCACGCGATGGGATGAAGAGCAGGGCTTGATACTCGAAAGTGCCCTCGGCCTTCATCGAGATGACCTCGAGCGGCTCATCCCAGGCGTGCGCGATGTGCTTGTAGAACTCCTTGTACTCCTCGTCGGATACCTCGTCTTTGGGCCGGGCCCACAACGCCTTGCCCGAGTTGAGGGTCTCGACCTCCTTGGTGACGGTGTCTTCGCCGCCATCTTCACCGGGTGTGGTCTTTTCGACCTCCATCCGGATCGGCCACGCGATGAAGTCGGAGTACTTCTTGACCAGCGTCCGGATCTTCCACTCCGAGGTGTAGTCGTGGATCGCGTCCTCGGCATCCGCCGGCTTGAGATGCAGGGTGACCGATGTCCCTTGCGGAGCGCCCTCGACGGTCGCGATGGTGTAGGTGCCGTCGCCGCTCGACTCCCACTTGGTGGCCTCGCTGTCGCCGGCCTTGTGCGTGAGCAGCTCGACCTTGTCGGCCACCATGAAGGTGGAGTAGAAGCCGATGCCGAACTGACCGATCAGCTCCTCGGAGACCGCGGGGTTTTTAGCGGTCTGGGCTTCCCTTAACTGCTGACGCAGCTCGGCGGTACCGGACTTGGCCAGCGTGCCGATCAGATCGACCACCTCGGCGCGGGTCATGCCAATGCCGTTGTCGCGGATGGTCAGGGTGCGGGCGTCCTTGTCGACGTCGATGTCGATGTGCAGATCGGACGTGTCGACGTCCAGGTCCTTGTTGCGGAATGCTTCGATCCGCAGCTTGTCGAGCGCATCGGAGGCGTTGGAGATCAGCTCGCGCAGAAACGAATCCTTGTCGGAGTAGACCGAGTGGACCATCAGGTCCAGCAGCTGCCGCGCCTCGGCCTGAAATTCCAGCTGTTCGACGCCCGAAGTCATGACATGTCCCTCCACCAGACGGTATTCGAGGGCAGGCTACAGGATTGCGCTATTGCGGTCAGGGTTGCCGGCCCAAGTCCGTCCGCGCCAACACGACACCGGCAGCCGGAAGGTATGTCTACGAAGCCAGCTCGACGACGGGGACGTCAGTGCGCACGCCTGTCATCTGTTCACCCTTTTCGGTGTCTTTTCTATTTTAGGTAGTATAGATACTATAGATTTTCGTCAGCCTGTCCTGCAATGACGCAGCGCGTGGAAGAGAAGCAATGGAGTCGAACGCTCGTCCGGTCCTGATCGACGGCCGAGTCAGCGCCCTTGCCGAGCCCGCAGCGACCACTACAGATGACGCTCCCATCGAATGGCTTGAGCCCCAATGTAGGTCGCATTGTTGAGCGCATGAGAAGGGATCGGCTATGGGCAGGGTGACAGGCAAGGTCGCGGTAGTCAGTGGAGCCGCGCGCGGACAGGGGCGCTCGCACGCGCGGATGCTCGCCGCCGAGGGCGCCGACATCATCGCGATCGACTTGTGCGAAGACATCGAGACCAACGAGTACCCGCTGGCCCGGCCCGAAGACCTCGACGAAACGGCTCGTCTGGTCGAGAAGGAGGGCCAGCGCGTCGTCACCGAGATCGCCGATGTCCGGGATCGCGCGGCCCTGTCGGCGGCGATCGACCGCGGCGTCGCAGAGCTCGGTCACCTCGACGTGGTGGTCGCCAACGCCGGCATCTGTCCGTTGACGGCGGGCCTGCCGCCGCAGGCCTTCGCCGATGCCGTCGACGTGGACCTGGGCGGCGTGCTCAACCTGGTGCACGCCAGCCTCAAGCATCTGGACTCCGGCGCATCGATCATCGTGATCGGGTCCAACGCGGCCTTCATGTCGTCGATGAATACCTCCGGGATCGACGGCGGTCCCGGAGGAGCGGGGTACGCCTTCGCGAAAATCGCTGCCGCGCACTATGTCAACGACTTCGCACGCTCACTGGCTCCTTTCTCCATCCGGATGAACGCGGTGCACCCGACGAACGTCAACACCGACATGTTGCACAGCGCACCGATGTACCGGGCCTTCCGGCCCGACCTGAAGAACCCGACCCGCGAGGACGCCGAACCGGTTTTCCCGCTGGTGCAGGCCATGCCCATTCCCTACGTCGAACCCGAGGACATCAGCGAGGCCGTGCTGTTCCTGGCGTCCGACGCCGCCCGCTACATCACCGGCCAGCAGCTCCGCGTGGACGGCGGAGGATTCCTGAAGGTGAAGCCGTGGTCAGGCGGTTAACCAGCGCCACAACCGAATTGGAGTCGCACCATGCCTAAGGGCGTTATCTACTTGCAGACCATGCCGGTGTCGTCGGACCTCGAGGAGGAGTACCACACGTGGTACAACGACACCCATCTGGCCGAGATCTGCTCGGTGGAGGGCATTGTTTCGGCGCGCCGCTTCGCGCCGACCGACGGCAACGGCCCGTTCATCGCCATCTACGAGCTCGACTGCGACGACCTCGACTCCGTGGTTCAACGGCTGGGGGAGCTCGGTGCCAGCGGCAAGATGTCGTCGCTGGAGCTGCTCAGCATGGATCCACCGCCAATTCCGAAGGTGCATAAGCAGATCGGAGACTACACAAAGTGACGTCGATCGTAGAGGTGGCTCCGGAGGTTCAGAAGCGCATCTATGCGCTGATGGTGCTGATGAAGGCGGCCGACG
>NZ_DATNJW010000155.1:0-8762 GCF_035603715.1 Mycobacterium sp.
AGTGCCTGTCTGCATGCCAGCAATACCGAGTCGATTCCGCCGGGCATACCCGCTCCGGTGAACTTCGAGGTCTACCACCAACCGCTGAAAGACGACAACGACACGACGGACTTGTGGGCTTTCAACGACCTTGGGACCGGAAAGTCGTTGACTAATCAGGCCTACAACCGCGTTCTGCATGCCAGCGCTACGCAGGTCACGCCGCAGGGGCACAAATATCTCTACACGTGTGCGCCGAGTAACGGCGAACATGCTGAAGAGTTCACGATTGCTCCGGTGCCCGTCCCGGTCACGGACCCCGCCAATCCGCCGGGCCGGTTCGCCTACACCGGGTATTTCAACCTCATCAGCGTGCGGACCAATGAAATGGCGAAGTATGGACTCGACCTCACGCCGGGCGGCAGGGCCAGGGTTCACCAGGAACTTCCCGGTTCCAACCTCTACTTCTACTGAGCTGCCTCGGGGTAGTCGAACACGACGTAGCCACCCCGGTCGTCGACGATGAGGAGTCTCCGTTCGGCGCCGCTGGAGAATGCGACGACGCCCTCTGGCTTCATCGATCGATGGAAGGTGACATCGAGCAGCTCTACGTCGTCGCTGCCGTTCCAGGTGCCGAGCTGAAACGGTTCATCGCCGCTGCTGGTCGACCGCCCGAGCAGAATCAGGAAGTTGCCGGCCTGCTCGTCGTACGAGATGTCACGGATGCCCTGCTTCGCGGTTGATCCCGGTACGCGGGCGTGCACGATCGACGGCTCCCCAAGCGACGCTGTGTTCCACTGGGCAGCGCCTGCGTCGACGGGGACCCGAATCACCGTGGTGCTTCCGTGGTCTGCGGGACCCCGCTGGCCGAACAGGAGCGTCCCGGTGTGGGGGTCCCAAGCAAGGCCTTCGATGTTCAGCCCACCCGCGTCCGGTTCTCGCTGGCCGGCTGCGGCGAGCGAAGGCACGTGGCGCAGCAACCAGTCGCGGAATCCGTGCATCGCTTCGGTCTGCAGGTCACCGTGGGGTGTGTAGCGAACGCGCACCAATCCGTCCGACCTTTTACCGCCCTCGACGCAGAGCGAGGACGCGACGATGAGAGAGATCTCGCCGTCGTGGCCGACGCGGGTCAGCCCCTCGGGATCACGCAACTGACCCTCGGCCACGCCGGCCATGGGGCGGCGTGCAATCCGTTCGACTTCCGTGCCGTCGGCGCCGAGTGCGAGTTCGAACAGGGCTGACGGGTCGTTGTTGTCGATGAAGACGAAGCGGTCCGGACCGACTTGCGCAACGCCCGAGGCGTTGAACGGCGCCTTTCCGTTCTTGTGGTCGAACGGGGTCGACTTGACCTTCTTCCGTCGGCCCAGACCGGCAGCGAATGCGTGAAACGCCGCCGTGACTTTGGCAGTCCAGTTCGCCACGTCGTCCTTCCCCGGCCGCAACTTGCTGGCAAGCGCCGTCGCCAGCCATTGTCATGCTCGCTGGGTACCGCTTCGAACCGCCGATTCGCGTGGCCGCCAATTTCACCGTGCGTCGACATGGGCCGGGATGGGCCCCTTTGCGACAGTGGTGCACGGCGATTCGAGCGGAAAGTCCTTGTCCGTCGAACGGATCCGGCTAGACCGGACGATGGTGGCGAGCGCGAGGGTTGTTACCAGCATCGCGAAGTGTTCACCGATGCACGAACGTGGCCCGGCGGCGAATGGGATGAATTGCCAGCGGTCGCGGTTAATGGAGTTCTCCGGGCTGAACCGATCGGGGTCGAAGACCAGCGGGCGCTCCCACAAGGCCGGATCCCGGTGCAGGGCATTGATTCCGATGGCCACAATGGTGCCCGCTTCCACTCGGTAGCCGTCTACCGCGATGTCTTGCAGGGCCACCCGGCCCACCCCTGCGGCCGGCGGGCACAGTCGCAACGATTCGTTGAGCACCTGGGCGGTGTATTCGAGGCGGGGGACGTCGGCTGGCGTCAGTTCTCGGTCGCCGATCTCGGCAACCTCGGCGGCGATCCGGTCCTGCATGTCGGGATGGTGGCCCAGTTCCCACAAGGCGTAGGTCAGCATCGTTGCCGTGGTGTCGTGGCCGGACAGCATGAAGATCAGCAGCTCGCTGCAGATGTCCTCGTCGGACAGCGGCCGGCCGGTGTCTGGGTCGGTGGCCGCGATCAACGCGTGGACCAGCGGTGCATCGCGAGTCGGATCTGCGCGGCACGCCTGCAAGATCTCCATGGTGGCCCGCTTCATCGTCGCCACCGCGGCGCGAGCGCGACGGCGCGGCGGCGTCGGGAGCCACCGCGGCGCACGCACCGGCCGTAATGCACGATCGGTCGCGTACCTCGACGCGAGATGCATGTTCTGTGCGATCTCAGTACCGAATTCGTTGACATCGACGCCGAGAATCGAGCGGCCGAGCGACCGCATGGCGAGTCGACGGCACTCCGCGTCGAGGTCGACGTCGCCCACCTCGCGCCACTGATCGGCGGATGTTTGCGCCGCCTGCGTCATGTGTCTGCCGAAGCTGTCGACGTTTTGTTTGGTGAACACCGGTTGTAGTGCGCGCCTGCGCGGTGCCCATTCCTTGTTCGGCAGGACGAAGAGGTTGTCGCCCGCCACGTTCCGCACTTCCTGGTGGATCTGGCATCGCTCGGTGAGTCCGTCCGCGCGTCCCAACACATCGCGGACCCCGTTGGGCGAGGTGACCAGTACAAGGGCCGGGGCAAACACCTTTGGCAGCGGTACGAAGCGGGTCACCGGTCCACCGGCCTGGCTCAGCAGTGGTAGTCCGGTGTGCAAAACTCGCGCCGCTGACAGCACCTGCCGAATGGGCAGCGGATTTTTCGGCGCCAGCGGAAGTGTGGCCACATCGAGTTGGTCGATCGTCGCGGTCATTGCATCAAGAATTATGCCGTGCCTAACGAATTGCAACAATTTGCGCCTGCTCGATGTCACCGCTCACCTAGATACTGAAGATCTGGACAGCGCCGGGGAATACCAGCGCGCACCATTCACGCTGACGATGACACGAACGACAGGAGCGCATCATGACCCAGGCCAAGCACTATGAGCGGTTCCTGGCCTTGCACCAGCAACCTCAAGCCTTCGTGATGCCCAACCCCTGGGACGGGTTGTCGGCCCTCATTTTCAAGAAGGCAGGCTTTGCTGCGCTGGCCACGTCGTCGGCGGCGTTGGCGGCCACGCTGGGTCGCCACGACGGGCGCCACGCAGTCAGTGTCGACGAGCATCTCGCGCACGCCAAGCTTCTGATCGAGGTCGGCGGATTGCCGGTCAACGGTGATTTCGAGGATGGCTATGGCAAGACGCCTGATGACGTCGCCGCGACGGTCCGTGCCGCGATCGAAGCCGGGTTGGCCGGCATCGGGGTCGAGGACACCTCCGCCGATCCCTCCAACCCGATCCGCGACTTCGATGACGCCGTAGCGCGTGTCGCGGCGGCGGCCCAAGCGGCCAAGGGCCGGATCGTATTGACGGGGCGCACGGACAACTTCATCCAGGGCCGCAACGACCTTGACGACACGATCCGACGTCTGACCGCGTTCGCCGAGGCGGGCGCCGACGTTCTCTACGCCCCATATCCGCCCGACATGGCCGCAGTGAAGGCGATCGTGAAAGCCGTTGCGCCCAAACCGGTTAACATTCTGGTGGGCACCATGTCGGAGACTCCGACGGTGGCTGAGCTTTCCGCCGCGGGAGTCAAGCGCATCAGCATGGGCGTCTCGTTGTACACCCACGCCGCGGCTTCTCTGCAAGACGCCGCGACGGCGCTGGCCAACGGCGACATTGCCTCCGCCACTTCGGGAATGCCTTTCCCCGAGGTGAATTCGCTGCTCGACCAAGTCGTCCGCGGCTGACCGGATGTGGCCGAGTTTGAACCGGATATCTTGACCGAAGGTCTCGATGTCGTTTTCTGCGGATTGAATTATGCATCCAGCGCCATCCAGGACGGCTACCACTTCTCACACCGCAATAACCGTTTCTGGCCCGTGCTGCATTTGGCCGGGTTCACCGACGTCCGCCTGCAGCCGGCCGATCAGCGTCGGCTGCTGGACTATGGGTGCGGGCTCACCGCGGTGGTCCGGCGACCGACGCGGTCAGCCAGCGAGGTTTCCCCTGAAGAGTTCCGGCTGGCACAACCCGAATTCGAGGCAAAGATCCGCCGCTACGCCCCGCGGGCGATCGCTTTTCTCGGAAAGCGGGCCCTGGCCTGCATGCTCGGTGTGTCAGACGTCGCGTGGGGTCGGTATCGCCCGGGCTTCGCCGGAGCCGAGGCGTGGGTGTTGCCCAACCCGAGCGGCTTGAATCTCGGCTTCTCACTTGAGCAGCTCGTCGACGCGTACAGCGAACTACGTCAAGCCCTTTCGGCATCCGGATCGGAAAGCCCCAAACATTGATGGGTCTCGAATCGGTGTCGACCGAAGGTCTATTAAGGTGAGCGTTGATGGAGATCTGGTTCTACGCGACGACGAGGACGGTTCGTAGTTGAGAAGGCGAATGTTCTTGCCACTCGCTGTCACGACTGTCATTATCGTGGCGCTTTGGATGCTTTGGTACAACTCGGGGCAGCACAAGCTCGAGCGGTGTGTCAAAGCTCAGCAGGACCACTTCTATTCGACCAGTGAGGGCCAGGAAATACACCGGCACGGTTCGGATCCGCCCGCTGACCTGTTTGTCTTGGAATGCAATCAGATGGGTATCAAGTGACGGTGAGCCGTCACCGGTCCGCCAGTAGCGTGCGCGCAACCCACTCGACGCGACTCAGCGATTCCTCCAACGTCATCATGCCGGCGAGCACCCCGGCAAGCGAGCTGCTCAGCGCGGCGTTGAGGCCGAACGTGATGTTCGGAACGTTCTCCGCTGCAACGCCTTCCAGGAGCCGGTTGAACATTTCGGTATTCGTGCGATTCATCTGATCAATCGTCGCTCTGGCTTCTAAATCGGTCGATGTCGTCGTCTGGAACATCAGCGCGGTCATATTGGGGTTGCGGTGGAACGCTCGCTGGGCACGTTGCAGGTAATCCAGGATGCCTGGCAGCGGGTCCTGATCGCTCCGGCCTGCGCGCGATGCGAGGATGCGCCGGGTGAGTCGCTTCTGCCAGTCCTCGAGCGCGGCCGCGAGTAGGTAGTCCTTCGAGTTGAAGTAGCGATAGACGGTGGCCAGCGCCACTCCGGAGCGCTTGGCGACGTCACGCATCTGCACCGCCTCGGCGCCGACGTCGGCAATCAGTTCGATGACCGCTTCGATGATCTTCGCTCGCCGGATGAGCTGGCGGCTGGTCATATCCGTCAGCGGAACGACAGCGGAATCAGGCTGCGTCACGGGAGTGTTGACGGCGCCACCTCCGACTCGGGCCCAACTACAAAACAGAACATATTTCTTGCCAAGTGCCCCGGCCGCGGGGCGTCAGGTCATATTAGACCAGTTGAGAGCCCCATTCAAACATTGACTTTGGTAGAACCGTGTTTCAATATGGACCCGCGGGCCGGTTACTCGCGGCACGTCATTGCGATCGGAGGACTCCATGCCCGGACCGGTGGGACTACCGGTGATCGACACCATGATCGGGTTTCCGCACCAGGGCTCCGCCCAGTACGACTTCATCCGCAAGCAGACCAAAGACCGGGAATCGAAGGAAGATTTCGAATTTCCGGTCGAGTACATGTTCAAAGACGTGCCGCAGGGACTGTCGACCGACGACCCAGTGTCACTCGTGCTGCAGCAGATGGACCGATTCGGGATCGAAATGGCGATGATCGGCGTCGGTGAGGGGTCCGCGCAGCAGGCGCTCAAGATGTTTCCGGACCGCTTCGTGCCGTCCGGAAACATCGACGATCCCAACGACGTGATGGGTTCGGTCAACGCGATCCGTCGCGACCACGAGCAGTTCGGGATCCGCGCCACGTCGGTATTCCCCGCGGGAACCTTTCCGCAGGTGCCCATCGACGACCCGAAGATGTACCCCATTTACGCCACCTGCGTCGAACTCGGCATTCCGATCTTCGTCTGCGCCGGAGTTCCCGGTCCGCGAGTTCCCTTTGCCCCACAAGAAGTCTCACGAATCGACGTCGTGATGTTCGACTTTCCCGATCTGGTGTTCGTCACCCGTCACGGTTGCGAGCCGTGGGAGGATCTCGCCGTCAAGCTGATGCTGAAGTGGCCCAACCTGTACTACTCGACGTCGGCGTTCGCGCCCAAGTACTACCCGAAGGCCATCATCGACTACGCGAATACCCGTGGCGCCGACAAGATCCTGTACGCCGGTTACTTTCCGATGGGACTGTCGCTTGAACGGATCTTCAGCGACATGCCCAACGTCCCGCTGAAGGACGAGGTGTGGCCGAAGTTCCTGTACGGCAACGCCGCCCGTATTCTCGGCCTCGAGGGCTGACGATCTATGGCACTGGCGATCACCGTCGAGCAGGAGCAACTCGTTGACGCGGTCAGCCGTTTCGCGGCCCGGCATGCGCCCATCGACAAGACCCGTGCCGCGTTCGGTTCGATCGCAGCCGGCGAATTGCCCTCCTGGTGGCCGGATTTCGTCGATAGCGGTTTCCACGCGGTGCACCTTCCAGTCCACGTCGGCGGCCAAGACGGCACCCTGGCCGACATGGCCTGCGTGGTCGAGGCGGCCGCCGCTGCGTTGTTGCCCGGTCCACTGCTGAGCACGGTGACTGCGAGCGCGGTAGCAGGTTTGGGAGATGCGTCGGCCAAGCCGCTGCTGACCGATCTCGCCTCGGGCGCGACGGCGGTCGTCATCCTGCCCGAGCATGGCGACATTCATGCGGTGCGTGACGGAGCCGCGTGGCGGCTCAACGGGTTGTCGGGATCGACGTTGGGAATCTGTGCAGCGCAACATATTCTGCTGGCGGCCCGTACCGACGACGGCAGCGAACGGTGGTTCGTGGCTACACCGGGCCCGGGCCTGACGATCGAATCGCAAGAAGGCACCGACCTGTGCACCGACGTGGGCATCGTGAAACTCGCCGATCACGTGCTGCCGGACGCCGCGGAAATATCGGGTATCTCCACCGAGCGGGCCCGCTGTGTCGTGGTGGCACTCGCGGCGTGTGCATCCGCGGGGGCGGTGCGCCGTTGCGCCGATGCCGCGACCGAATACATCCGGACGCGTGAGCAGTTCGGCAGACCCGTCGGAGCCTTTCAGGCACTGCAACACAAGGCCGCGACGCTGCTGGTGAATTCCGAACTGGCCGCGTCGTCGGCGTGGGACGCGGTCCGGGCAGCAGAGGAGTCCATCGAGCAGAACCGTCTCGCGGCCGCATCGGCCGCCGTGATGGCGGTCGGTGCGGCCCCCGACCTGGTGCTCGATGCTCTGCTGATGTTCGGTGCGATCGGTTACACGTGGGAGCACGACACGCACTTGTATTGGCGGCGCGCCACCAGCTCGGCGGCGTCGTTGGGTCCGATGACCCGTTGGACCCGGCAAGTAGGGGAGTTGGCTTGCAGGCTCAAGCGCTCCACCACGATCAACCTGGGTGACGTCGAGTCCGAATTCCGGGCCCGCGTCGCTTCCACGCTGGACGAGGCGCTGACTCTGTCCAACCATCACTATTCCGGCGACGTCAGGACCCCTGGCCTTGCCGTCGGCCCGCAGCGCGACCTGCTGGCGCGAGAAGGGCTGGTGGCGCCAAATCTGCCCGCGCCGTGGGGTGTTGGCGCTTCGGCGGTGCAACAGGTGATCATCGCCGACGAGTTCGGCAAACGCCCCGGATTGATCAGACCCTCGCTCGGTATCGCGGAGTGGATCCTGCCGACGATCCTCAACAACGGATCGGATCTGCAGCGCGAGCGCTTCGCGGGGCCGATCCTGCACGGGGTGCAGTCATGGTGCCAATTGTTCAGCGAACCCGGCGCCGGCTCGGACCTGGCGTCGCTGTCGACCCGGGCCGCCAAGGTCGACGGCGGATGGTTGGTCAACGGGCACAAGATCTGGACGTCGTTGGCAGACCAGGCCGAGTTCGGAGCATTGCTGGCCCGAACGGATCCCGACGCGAAAAAGCACCGCGGCATCGGCTACTTCCTCGTCGACATGGCGTCGCCCGGTGTCGAGGTCTCGCCGATCAAACAGGCCAGCGGACGTTTCGAGTTCAACGAGGTGTTCCTGACCGACGTGTTCGTGCCCGACGACATGCTCGTCGGTAAGCCTGACGACGGGTGGAGCCTGGCGGTATCGACCATGGCGGTCGAACGAACGGCTATCGGGAACTACGTCAGCATCGACCGGGCGGATGCACTTCGCAGGGTGGCCGAAGTAGCCGGCTCAGAGCAGGATGCCGCGTTGCGGGCGCTGGGCGAGATCGAGTCCTATAGCACCGCAATCAAAGCCGTGGTGCTGCGCGAAACCCTTCGACTGGTGGAGGGCCAGGGCCCCGGCCCGACCTCCAGCATCGCCAAGTACGCGATGGTCACGTTGTTGCGGCGCGCATGGACTGCCACCCTCGGCCTGACCGGTCGCATCGCGATGTTGGAGAAGTCCGAACCGGCGGTCATCCAGCCGTATTTCGACGCACCCGCCGAACTGATCGGCGGCGGAACCCCCGAGATCCAGCTGACGGTCATCGCATCGATGGTCCTCGGCTTACCGCGCAACTAAACATCGCTACAGAAAGGGCACTCGCGATGACGACACAGCTTTCCTTCCAGTTCTTCGACTGCGACAACCACTATTACGAAGCCCTGGACGCCTTCACCCGCCACATCGAGTCGCCCTACAAGAAGCGGGCGATCCAGTGGGCCCAACTCGACGGCAA
>NZ_DATNJW010000156.1:0-5941 GCF_035603715.1 Mycobacterium sp.
TCCGTGGAGTGCTGGGGTGGGGCGACCTATGATGTGGCGCTGCGGTTTTTGAAGGAGGACCCCTGGGAGAGGCTCGCCGAGTTGCGCGAAGCGATGCCCAACCTGTGTCTGCAGATGCTGCTGCGAGGCCGCAACACCGTGGGCTACACGCCGTATCCGGAGCTGGTCACGTCGGCGTTCATCGAGGAGGCCACCGCCACCGGGATCGACATCTTCCGGATTTTCGACGCGCTGAACAACCTTGATTCGATGCGTCCGGCGATCGACGCGGTGCGCGAAACGGGTTCGGCCATAGCCGAAGTCGCGATGTGCTACACCGGCGACTTGTCCGATCCGGGTGAGAACCTCTACACGTTGGATTACTACCTGGGGTTGGCCGAGCGGATCGTGGATGCCGGAGCGCATGTGCTGGCCATCAAGGACATGGCCGGGCTGCTGCGGCCTCAGGCCGCAACGCAACTGGTCGGCGCATTGCGGAGTCGCTTCGATCTGCCGGTGCATGTGCACACCCACGACACCCCAGGCGGTCAGCTGGCCAGCTACATCGCGGCCTGGCACGCGGGTGCGGATGCGGTCGACGGCGCGGCGGCGCCGATGGCGGGCACCACCAGCCAGCCCGCGCTGAGCTCGATTGTCGCGGCCGCCGCGCATACTGACTACGACACCGGGTTGTCGCTGTCGGCGGTGTGCGCGCTGGAACCGTATTGGGAGGCGCTGCGCAAGGTGTACGCGCCCTTCGAATCCGGGTTGCCGGGACCGACCGGACGGGTGTATCACCACGAGATCCCCGGTGGTCAGCTGTCGAACCTGCGTCAGCAGGCGATCGCGCTCGGTCTGGGGGACCGGTTCGAGGAGGTCGAAGAGGCCTACGCCGGTGCCGACCGCGTGCTGGGCAGGCTGATCAAGGTCACGCCGTCGTCGAAGGTGGTCGGTGATCTGGCATTGGCGTTGGTCGGAGCCGGTCTGAGTGCCGATGAATTCGCCTCAGATCCAGGGCATTTCGATATCCCCGAGTCGGTGCTGGGGTTCCTGCGCGGGGATCTTGGCGATCCGGCGGGCGGGTGGCCCGAACCGCTGCGGACCAAAGCGTTGGCCGGTCGAGGCGAGGCGAAGCCCGTTCAGGAATTGACCCCCGAGGACGAGAACACGTTGGGGCTGCTGGGGCACAAGCGCCAAGCCACCCTCAACCGCCTGCTATTCCCCGGACCGACAAAGGAATTCGAGTCCCATCGGGAGACCTACGGTGACACATCGCGGCTATCAGCCAACCAGTTCTTCTACGGCCTTCGGCAAAACGAGGAACACCGGGTGCAACTGGAGCCCGGTGTGGAGCTGTTGATCGGCCTCGAGGCGATTTCCGAGCCTGACGAACGCGCGATGCGCACGGTGATGTGCATCATCAACGGTCAACTCCGGCCCGTAGAAGTGCGTGATCGCAGCATTGCCAGTGCGGTGCCGGCCGCTGAGAAGGCCGACCGCGCCAATCCGAACCACGTCGCGGCACCCTTCGCCGGTGTGGTCACGGTCGGCGTCTCCGTCGGCGACAAGGTCAAGGCCGGCCAGACTATCGCCACCATCGAGGCGATGAAGATGGAAGCCCCGATCACCGCGCCCGCCGATGCCACCATCGAGCGGGTAGCGGTGTCGGCCACAGCCCAGGTCGAGGGCGGGGACCTGCTGGTGGTGCTCGCCTGACGCGGATCATCGGCGGTGTCGCCGGGGGGCGGCGCATCGCCGTCCCGCCGCGGGGAACTCGGCCGACGACCGATCGGGTGCGCGAGTCACTGTTCAGCATCGTGACCGCGCGGCTCGACCTGACCGGTCGCAGCGTGCTCGACCTGTACGCGGGCTCGGGTGCGCTGGGCCTCGAAGCACTTTCGCGCGGCGCGTCGGTGGCGACGTTCGTCGAGTCCGACCGTCGCGCGGCGACCGTGCTCGAGCGCAACATCGCAACACTGGGCCTACCGGGTGCCACTTTGCGTCGCGGGCCGGTATCGGCAGTCATTGCCGCGGGAGCGCCGGCGCCGGTTGACCTTGTGCTGGCCGACCCGCCCTACGACGTCCAAGCGAGCGAGATCGAGGCCCTGCTGAGTGCGCTGGTCGATCACGGCTGGGTACGCGAGGGAAGCGTGATTGTGGCGGAGCGCGCCACCAGCGGGCCGACGCTGAGCTGGCCGCCCGGTTGGCAGCCCTGGCAGCAGCGGGTCTACGGCGACACCCGGTTGGAGCTGGCCGAACGGCTCTGAGTCGGCGTGTACCGTCATGCGTCATGAGCGGCGCCGTTTGCCCGGGTTCCTTCGATCCGGTGACATTGGGCCACATCGATGTCTTTGAACGGGCCGCAGCTCAGTTCGACGAAGTGGTCGCCGCGATTCTGATCAATCCCGCCAAGAAGGGCATGTTCGATATCGACGAGCGGGTCGCGATGATCAAGGAGTCGACCACGCATCTGCCCAACTTGCGCGTGGCGACGGGTCAAGGCTTGGTGGTCGACTTCGTTCGGTCCCAGGGGATGACGGCCATCGTCAAGGGTCTGCGCACCGGCACCGACTTCGAGTACGAGCTTCAGATGGCACAGATGAACAAGCATGTCGCCGGCGTCGACACGTTCTTCGTGGCGACCACGCCGCGGTATTCGTTCGTGTCGTCGTCGCTCGCGAAAGAGGTTGCGACGCTGGGCGGTGACGTGTCCGAGCTGTTGCCCGAGCCGGTGAACCGTCGGCTGGCCGACAAACTACGCTCGGCCAAGGGGCAATAAAGAAGGTTGCGGGGTTGGCGCCATTGGGTGGTTCAGACACCGAGATCGGCGCTAGCGCGTAAGTCACTCGAAGTTTTCCGCGCCGATGTCGATCTCGACGAAACTCACCACAGTGGCTCACGCCGCTAGCTAAAAATCATCAGCGCGGCCGGGTGAAAGCCACGGCCGCGCTGATGATTTGGTTACGTCAGCTCTCAGCGAGTGCGGCGTGCAGCGACTGCTTCGCCTCGGTGATTGCCGTCAGCACCTTCGCCCGCGCTTCGGCAAGCTTCTCCTTCTGGGCGTCAGTGCCCGACCAATGGATGGTCCGTGCCAGTCCGGCGAGTTCGAAGAGTCCCCAACGAATCTTGGCGACATCCTTGAATTTGCCGGCCTGAGCCAGCCGCGCGTGGATGCTCTCGCTGCTGATCCCTTTCCACTGCAACACATTCCTGCCCAGTTCGGTCAGGGTTGCCACTCCGTCGTCGACGCTCACGAAGCCGCGACCGGCCAACTTCCCAATCGCAAGTTCGACGATCTCTTGCGGCGGTGCAAACGCACCGTCGGTCGCCTCAGAAACACGTTGCACGATCTGCTCGGCGTTCGCCGGTCCGTCGAGCAGCAGGGCGGCCGTACCGACCACCAGTCGCTTCCGATGTCCGCCGGGACCGGGTCGGCCCCAGTGCCCTCCGAAACCTGGGCCGCCAAGGCCGGGTCCGCCATGTCCGCCCCAGCCTTGACCACCGAATCCGGGTCCGCCGAACCCCGGGCCACCAAAGCCCGGTCCGCCAAACCCAGGGCCGCCCCAACCGGGACCGCCCGAAAATCCGCCTCCGAACATCCTTGTTCTCCTTCAGTTAAGGCGACCAGCCGACTGGTCGGCCGCCAACTTGTATATCTAGCTCCTTGATACCCGCGCGGCAGATACGTGTCAAGAAACTTGATATGTGGATCTGGGAGTCCAGCCCACGCCGCTCGGTCGCCAAGCCGACGCAGCCAACGGCGCGCCGACCAATGCGGCACTTGGCCTGTCCTTCCATGTCAGCATGGTGGGGATGAGCGAATTCGAGGATCAAGCGCTGGGCTTTTTGGTGCGCGGATTGATGGCGCGACTGCGCCCGCATGCGGTCCAGGCGTTGCGACCGCTCGGGCTCGGATTGCCCGAATTCGTCTGCATGCGCATTCTGGACGAAGATCCGGGCCGCACCAGCGCCGAACTCGCCCGTCACACGCACGTGACAGCCCAAGCGATGAACCAGGTTTTGCAAGGGCTGCAAGAGGTGGGCCTGGTGACCCGCCCCGCGACCGCGCCCTCAGGCCGCGCCCTGCCGGCTCAGCTCACCCGCAAGGGCAGCGCACTTCTCCGGCGGGCGGAGGCGGCCGTTGCGTCGTCCGATGAACACCTATTGGCGCACCTCAGCCCGGCCGAACGGCGCCAACTCAAACTCCTGCTCTACCGCGCCGGCAACCCGTCACCGGACGACAGCCCGGTGTGCGCCCCGAGCGACGGCGCGGGCTGACGCTCAATTAGCCTCGCGGGCAGCACTTTACGCGAGTGGGGGTCGAGTCCAATCTGCGTTCAGTGGCTGTGGTGACAGTGGTCGTCTTCGGCGTCGGGGGAGCCGCCCATCGAGCGGAGCATCGGGAGGCCGCCCGTCCTGACGAACCGGACGCTGAGCACCGCTGCCAGCACGAGGAAGGCGATGTTCAGCCAACTGGTGTAGTTCCAGGAGATGCCCGCTTCCATCACCGTGGCGTTGCGCTGTGACGGGATGAGACCTGCTGCGCCGAACAATAATTCGACGACGTAGCCGGCCGTGACCATGGCGGCGTAGAACGTGCCCAGCAACGTCAGCATCATCTTGGTGCCGTAGTACTTCCGGTAGATGTTCAGGATCGGCAGGATGAGCAGGTCGGCGAAGATGAACGCGACCACGCCACCAAAGCTGATGCCGCCGTTCCACAGCACTGCGGCCAGTGGCACGTTACCGATCGAGCAGACGAACGAGACGATCGCCACGACGGGGCCCACGATCGGTCCCCACAACGCGGATAGCACCGGGTGATCAGCGAAAAAGAAGTGTTGCCAGAACGATTCGGGCACCCAGGCCGCGATGGCGCCCGCGATCAACAACCCCACCACCAGGTCGCGCAGAATCGCCGCCCACTCCATGACGAAAACATGCGAGACGGAGGTAAAGCCCTCCCGTGACAGCAGTCGCTGCCAAAACGAGCCCTCGCGTTGGACCGACATGTCCATTGCGGCATGACCTTCCATCGAGCCTGCCAGCCCGCGATCGGCCTGTCGGCGTGCGGCATCGACGAGCCGAGTACGCACGAACAGGCGGAACAACACCGCAAGTGCCACGATCATCAGCGGGCCGCCGACGAATTCCGCCGCGGTGAACTGCCAACCCATCAGCAGGGCCAGGATGATGCCCAACTCCACCACCAGGTTCGTCGAGCCTATTTCGAAGGCCATGGCGGCGGTGAAGTTGGCGCCCTTGCGAAACAACGACCGGGCCAGGGCCACGGCGGCGTAGGAGCATGACGAGGACGCGGCGCCCAGCCCTGCCGCGACCGCCAGCGTGCGGGGCCGGTCGTCGCCGAGCAGCGCCACAATCGTCGACCGGCGCACCACGGCTTGCACCACCGCAGACAGGGTGAAACCGAGGATCAGGGCCCACAGGATCTCCCAGGTCATTGACCCTGCCAGCGCTAACGCGTGCTCCACCGCATGTGCCGCTTCGTGTGCCATGGCTCCTCCAACGGAATACCCCCTGGGGGTATTCCGCATCGCTCATCGTCGGGTCCCACTGCGTTTCTGCGCCGGTCCGCCGTTGCCGCGACAGCGCGCGAGCCGACATAATTACGTCAAGTGTGCAGGTAAATGGGTCAGTTCTGCGACCTAAAAGCCGACACACCGAGCCTGGCAACGCAGTCACAGAAGCAACACCAGGCACACTGGTAACAACAACGATGCGGGAGGGTGTTGCCGTGTACCGAGTTTTTGAGGCGCTCGACGAGCTGGGCGCCATTGTCGAGGAGGCTCGCGGTGTGCCGATGACGGCGGGCTGTGTTGTGCCTCGTGGCGACGTGCTCGAACTGATCGACGACATCAAGGACGCGATTCCCGGCGAGCTCGACGACGCCCAGGATGTGCTGGACGCCCGCGACTCGCTGCTGCACGAAGCCAAGACGCAC
>NZ_DATNJW010000157.1:0-5216 GCF_035603715.1 Mycobacterium sp.
ACCCGGGCCCTTGTATGCGCGGCTGAACTGCCCCTCCATTGCAGACACATTCACCACGTATTTGCGACGAGACGATGCAGCGGCCATCGCAGGGCGCAGCCGGCTCACCAGAATGAACGGCGCGGTCTGGTTGCACAGCTGGACCTCGAGCAGTTCCATCGCGTCGACCTCGTGCACGCGTTGGGTCCAGCTGTTGATGGGTGCGGTATCGGGCAGCAGACCACCCGCGTCTATCGCGGTGCCCGCGGCGATCCGGTCCGGAGACGCGCTTCGGGCGGCGAGGGCGAGTTCGGTTACGGCGTGCGGACTTTGGTGCTCGGCGAGGCTTCCGGCAAGTGCGGCGGGATGGGCGTCGCTGACGCGGTCGAACGTGACCACGTCGACAAGTTCCGGCGCCGGGGTCCGCTCCGCCTCGACGAGCGCAGCGTACGAGCCGGGGGCTCGCCGCACCGTCTGGGCGGCGTTGTTGATCAGAATGTCCAGCGGGCCCTGTGCGGCCACCGAGTCTGCAAGCGCGACGACCTGCGCGGGGTCGCGAAGGTCGATCCCGACGATGCGTAACCGGTGCAGCCAGTCCCCGCTGTCGGGCATCGCGGCGAAGCGGCGCACGGCATCGTTCGGAAAGCGGGTGGTGATCGTCGTGTGGGCGCCATCGCGGAGCAGTCGCAGCGCGATATACATGCCGATTTTGGCGCGGCCACCGGTGAGCAGGGCGCTCCTGGCGGTGAGGTCGGTGCGGGCGTCGCGCTTGGCGCGATTGAGCGCCGCACACTCCGGGCAGAGTTGATGATAGAAGGCGTCGACCACCGTGTAGCGGTTCTTACACATGTAGCAGGCGCGTGACCGCAGCAAAGTGCCTGCGGTGGCGCCGACCGCAGTCGATACCAATGGCAGGCCCGCGGTTTCGTCGTCGATGCGGCCGGGCGCACCGGTGGCGGTGGCTGCGGTGACGGCGTGATCTGCAGCTGACACCGCGTCCCGCTTGGCGTGGCGGCGGGCTTTCTTCACCGCCTTGAAGATGCCCGCGGTGGCCCGACGCACCGCCACGGCATCGGGGTGCTCGGGCGGCAAAGATTCGACGTCGGCCAGCACCATTAGGCACGTGTTGAGCTTGTCTGGGTCGATCGCGTTCACCGTCGAAGAGTACGGGTTTATTCACGTCCGGGTAGCGACGCGGCGCCCGCGGGTTAGGCCCAGGATCCCGGCCGCCACAAACGGCACCGGGGAAAGCGTGGCGATCAGTGCGCTTTTGGCACCGACTAGCGGCTTGCTGCGAAGCCCAGTAACAAGGTCGGCCCCATCGCTAGTGAGTCCAACCGTTGCCCACCGTTGCAATTCGCCTTCTTCTCCGCGCACCCAGGCCGCGCAGGCGCCCGAGCCGAGAACCACATCTCGGATCCCAATGGTTCGCATGAGCAGTGTCTCGGTCCCGGATCCTGGCGAGAAGATCCGGCTCGGCGCCAGGATCATCGTCGCTCCCACGGCGACGCGGGCCGCCGCGACGATTGCCAAAATCGAGGTCGATGCCTGGGTCTTCTCGCGCACCACGCGCTCGACCCTACTCACGTTGTCCTGCGCTCAGGGCATCTTCGAACGGCTCCGCATGCAGTGAAGGTGTTCACGTCTACCGGTTTTTGGACATGTAGAGCAGGATTTCGGCGGTGTAACCCCAGAGTCGGGCGCCGCCGTCGAGGAACGTGGCGGGTCCGGACCAGTCGTTGCACTGGTATTGGTACCAGCGATCTGGATTGTCCAGATCGCGCAGCGCCACGGCGAGTACCCGGTGCGTTTCTGCGGGGTTGACCGGATAGACGGGGCCGGGTTGACGCCAGTGGGCGACGACTCCGGTGACATCGAAGCCCGAGACGCCGATATGACGGCGCGGAAGGGTGAGCAGCGCGTCGACGCTGCTGGGGTCGAGGCCAATTTCTTCGGCTCCTTCCCGCAGGGCAGTGGCGGCGGGATTGCGGTCGGTGGGCTCCCGGGAGCCGCCGGGGAACGCGATCTCGCCTGGATGGTCCCGAAGCATAGAGCTGCGTTGCAGCAGAACCACTTCGGGACCGTCGGTGGTGTCGCTGAGAAGTACGAGGACGGCCGCCTGCCGGTCAGCGATATGCGTCGCAACAGGATCGTTGGTGTTGAGTTCGCCCGGTGGGGCGGTGCTGAGCGCGGTGACGAGTCGAACAAGTCGGCCGGGAATACTCGCGGCGTCATTCTTTGGTCCGGCCGCGGCCAGCCAGTCGTCCGCGGTGTATGTCGGCGCGGCGGTCGGATCGGGATCTGGCACAGATCAGTTCACCACGTTGGCCGCCGATTGTGTGGGCAGGTTGGCGTCGTGGGAATAACATGACATGTCACGCGTTGGGTTGATTCAACGAAGCCGACGAGACTGGAGTGGACCAAATGACGAAGATTGCGCGGTTCGCCGAATACGGTGACCCCGACGACGTGCTGCAGGTGATCGACGCGCCAGCCGCGACCGCCGGTCCGGGGCAGGTTCGAGTTGTCGTACGGGCTGCGGGAATCAATCCCATCGACGCGAAGACGGTCGAGGGTCTCATGCGCAATGTGATACCGCTGACCCTTCCCGCGGGAGTGGGCACCGATGTATCCGGCGTGGTCGACCAGGTGGGTCCCGGCGTCAGCGAATTCGCTGTGGGTGATGAAGTTTTGGGCAGCGCGGTCACGCCATCATTTGCGGAATACGCACTCGCCGAGCCGGCGAGCCTGATCCGCAAACCCCACGATATTCCCTGGGAGACAGCAGGATCGCTCGCGGGAGCAGGCGGGACGGCATACGCGGTGCTGAAGAAGCTTCACCTCAAAGCCGGCGAGACGCTTCTCATCCACGGGGCAGCCGGCGGGGTAGGCACCTTCGCCGTACAACTCGCTGCCGCACGCGGCGTGACGGTCATCGGAACCGCCAGCGAGCGCAATCATGACTATCTACGGTCGATCGGCGCGACACCAGTTACCTATGGCGACGGACTGCTGGAACGGGTTCGATCCCTCGCACCGCAGGGCGTCGATGCGGTCCTCGACGCCTCGGGTCGCGGCGAGATTCCCGTATCGCTCGAGCTGACCGGTACACCCGAACGCGTGCTAACGCTAGTCGCCTTCGACGCCGCTGACACCGGCATCCAGATTCATGTCGACGGTGGGGGCAGCGACCTCGGCGACGGTCTTCGTGGAATCGTCGAACTCATCGAGCAACGACGGCTCAGCGTCTCGATCTCGCGAACCTTTCCCCTCGCCGAGGTTGGCTCGGCACTCAAGACCAGCGGCGCAGGCCACGTCACCGGCAAGATTGTGATACTGCCCTAAAGACACCGCTCAAACCTGAGTCGGAACACCAGTCGGTGGCTCCTGAATGCGATGGCCGCGCGAATCATGGATGGGTCCGGAAGCCCTAGAAACGCATATGACCGCGGTGAATAGCGCTGCTCTTTGCTGTTGAACAACCTATTGTTCGCAGTTGTAATAGTCGGGACTCCCGGATCGGTGGTGCTCGGGTGACGGTGAGCGTGGCGTGTGGGTCATGCGGCACCGGCTTGCGCGAAAAGGCCAAGTTCTGCGACGAGTGCGGTGCCGCGACTGCGGCTTCGCGCGATACGGCGAAGTATAAGCAGGTGACGGTGCTCTTCGCCGATGTGGTGCACTCGATGGACCTCGCCGGCGCACTCGAGATGGAGCGGTATCGCGAGGTGATGACCGAGCTGGTGGGGCGCTCGGCGGCGGTGGTGCAGCGGTACGGCGGCGGGACGGTGGAGTCCACCGGCGACGGGGTGATGGGGATCTTCGGTGCCCCGATCGCGTTGGAGGATCACGCTTTTCGAGGCTGCCTGGCCGCACTGGCCATCCAGGAGGAGGCGACTCGTTTGGGGGCCGACGTACGCCGCCGTGACGGTGTCGATCTTCGCGTGCGGGTGGGCCTGAATTCAGGTCGGGTGATTGCCGGTGAGATCGGTTCGGGGTCACTGGGATACACCGCGACCGGCGAGTCGGTCGGCTTTGCCCAGCGGATGGAATCGGTGGCACCCCCGGGCGGGGTGATGGTCTCGGAGTCGACCGCGCGGCTGGTCGAGCACACCGTGATGCTGGCCGAGCCGGAGTGGGTGCGCATCAAAGGGGCCGACGAACCGGTGCGCGCGCGCCGGCTGGTGGGGATCGGCCCGCGCCATGGTCTAGTCGGGCGCGCCGAGGCCAGCCTGGTCGGACGACGCTGGGAGATGGCGGCCATCGACGCCATGGTGGACCGCGCCATCGGCGGTCGCGGTGGTGTGGTGAATGTCGTGGGACCCCCGGGCATCGGCAAAAGCCGGGCGGCACGAGAGGCCGCGGCGCTGGCCAACGAGCGCGGGGTCGAGGTGTTCTGGGCCTTCTGCGAGTCACACGCCCGCGACGTACCGTTCCACGCCGTCATGCGGCTGCTGCGTGCGCGCATGGGCGTCACTGACGTCGACAGCTTCGCCGCGCGCGCTCTGGTCCGGAAACAGCTTCCCGAGGCCGACGCGCAGGATCTATTGCTGTTGGATGATCTGCTCGGGATCGCCGACCCTGAGGTGCCGCTGCCCCAGATTGACCCCGAGGCGCGGCGGCGTCGGTTGATCGCACTGATCAACCGCGCGACTCTGGCACGCAGCGAACCAGTGCTGTACATCATCGAGGATGCGCACTGGATCGATGGGGTCAGCGAGTCGATGCTGGCCGATTTCCTCACCGTCATTGCGCGTACCCCGACGATGGTGCTGGTCACGTCGCGCCTCGAATACAAGGGAGACCTGACGCGGGTGGCCGGCGAGCAGACGATAGCGCTTGCGCCACTGGGTGATTCGGATACCGCAGCCTTGCTTGATGAGCTGATGGGTTCGGACCCCTCGGTCGGCAAGCTGGCGGCGATCATCGCCGAGCGCGCCGCCGGCAACCCGTTTTTCGCCGAGGAGATGGTGCGCGAACTGGTGCAACGCGGGTTGCTGGCCGGCGACCGCGGTGACTATATCTGTCACACAGACCTCGAAGAGATCGACGTGCCGGCCACCGTGCAAGCAGCCATCGAGGCGCGCATCGACCGGCTCAGCACCCCGGCCAAGCGGACGTTGAGCGCGGCGTCGGTGATCGGTGCCCGCTTCGACAAAGAGCTGCTGATCGCCCTGGGCGGCGAAGGGGCAATCGATGAGTTATTGAGCGCGGAGCTGATCGATCAGGTGGGCTTCATC
>NZ_DATNJW010000158.1:0-3309 GCF_035603715.1 Mycobacterium sp.
ACACCGAGGATCGGTGCGAATTCTTGGATACCGCGGTTGATGGCTCCGAAGAGGCAGCCGAATTCCGGTGAATAGTCGGCGGTGACCTTCAGCGGAGCCCGCAAACGTTTGATCGCATCGATCAAATTCTGCTCGGCCGGCGCCAACGTGTCATAAGCGTTGTTGGACAGGCCAATTGCCGACAACAGCGCAGTGTTCAGATTGGTCTGCTCATCCACCACTGTCCGGGCGATCGTCGGGGTGTTGTTGAAGACCGTGACCAGGTCGGGTGCGGCATCCGCGTAGATGTTGGCTACCGCGGCCGTCTTTCGGAAGTCCTGCTGCAGGGTCGGCAGTTTCGGATTCAGTTGCTGCGTCAAGGTATTCAGGCCCGACAGCACTCCGCCCAGGTCTTTGCCGTGTCCCCGTAGACCTTCGGCCAGCGCGCCCAGCGTCCCGTTCAACTCGACAGGATCGATCTTTTGCAGCAGGCCGATGAGCGACTGGAACAGCGTATTGACCTCCAGCGAAACAGCCGACACCGCGAGATGTGCACCCGGGCGTAACGCGGCGGGCGACGGTGACTTCGGTGGAATGAACTCCACCGACTTCGCACCAAAGACGGTGCTGCTGGCGATGTGCACCGCGGCGTTGGAGGGTATGTAATGCAACTCGCCGCCATCGATGGCGAGCCTTAGCTGAGCCTCCTCGCCCGCGTAGCTGATGTCGTCGACCTTGCCGATCTGGATGCCGCGATACTTCACCTTGTTGCCGCGGTCCATCTCCAGCCCGGCCCGCGGCGCGGTCAAAGTGACGGTGTCGGTCGGAGAAAACGCTGCGGTGTAGGAGAGGTAAGTAAGCACCACGAACGCCAACAACAGAGAGGCCAGCAGCGCCGCTGCCAGCCTGACGTGAGTGCGTTGCGCACCGGTGCTTGCCACTGTCCCCCTTACCCGGAGAGGTTGAAGTTACCGGACGCGCCGTAGACCGCCAGTGAGATGAACAAAGTAATAACGACGACCACAATCAGCGACGTGCGCACCGCCTGGCCGACCGCCAGGCCGACACCCACCGGGCCGCCAGAAGCGTTGTAGCCGTAGTACGTATGGATCAGCATCACCGCGATCGACATCACGATGGCTTGCAGAAACGACCACAGTAGATCGGTGGGAATGAGGAACGTGCTGAAGTAGTGGTCATATAGACCGGCCGACTGCCCGTTGATGAACACCGTGGTGAACCGCGCGGCGAAAAACGAGGCCAGTACCGCAAGCGAGTAGAGCGGGACGATCGCTATCAGACCCGCGATCAGCCGGGTCGACACCAGGTAGGACACCGAATGCACGGCCATCGACTCGATGGCATCGATCTCCTCGGCGACCCGCATCGCGCCCAATTGTGCCGTAGTACCCGCACCGATGGTGGCGGCCAACGCGATCCCCGCGACTACCGGAGCGACGATGCGCACATTGAGGAACGCGGACAAGAACCCAGTCAACGCCTCAATACCGATGTTGCCCAACGACTCATAGCCCTGCACCGCGATCACGCCGCCTGACGCCAGCGTCAAAAATGCTGCAACGCCGACCGTTCCGCCGATGAGCACCAATGCGCCTGTGCCCATCGTCATTTCGGCGATCAGCCGGATCGTCTCTTTGCGATAGCGGGTAAGCGCATTCGGGATGTAGCGCATTGACTCGCCGTAGAACAGCGCCTGCTCGCCGAAGGTGTCGACCGGCCCGGCGAACCGGTGGAAGAAGCGGCGAATCCGCACCGTGGCGTCATAGCTCATCGCTTTACCGGGCCAGCACTCGAACGCCGATTGCCGTCATGATCACGTTGATCACGAACAGGCAGATGAACGCGTAGACCACCGTCTCGTTGACGGCGACACCGACACCTTTCGGCCCGCCCTTGACCGTCAGCCCCCGGTAGCAACCGACCAGTCCGGCGACCACGCCGAACAGCAAAGCCTTGACCTCGGACAGGACCAGCTCGCCGAGGTGAGTCAGCACGGTCAACCCGTTGACGAACGCGCCGGGGTTGACGCCCTGCAACAACACCGAGAAGACGTAACCACCGGCGATGCCGATCGCCGAGACCAGCCCGTTGAGGAGGAGCGCGACGAAGGTCGACGCCAGCACCCTGGGCACCACCAGGCGTTGGATCGGATCGATGCCCAGCACTCGCATCGCATCGATTTCCTCGCGGATGGTGCGCGCACCCAGGTCGGCGCAGATTGCGGTGGCGCCGGCGCCGGCCACCACCAGCACGGTGACGACGGGCCCCAACTGGGTGATGGTTCCGAAGGCGGTGCCGGCACCGGAGAGGTCGGCGGCGCCGATCTCACGAAGGAGAATGTTGAGCGTGAACGCCACCAAAACGGTGAACGGGATCGCCACCAACAGCGTCGGGATCAGCGAAACCCGAGCGATCATCCAGGTCTGGTCGAGGAACTCCCGGAACTGAAAAGGCCGCTGGAATGTCTTGCGGAAGGTGTCCAGGGCCATCTCGACGAAACCGCCCACGGCCCGGGCCGGGACCGCGAGCTGTTCGATCAACCTGGTTCCCTTCTCGCGCGGGTATCTCCACGTCTCAGAGCGAAGCCCTTGTTTCCCCGGTTGCGCCGCTTTAGCTTGTTTCTGAGCTGCTAGCGGTCCGCGTGAGCCGGCCAATCGTAACTAGAACAAGTTCGGCGTGTCAAAGAAAGGCAGAATTAGACAAAAGTAAGTAGTTTCAGCAGGTCAGCGCGTTTGTGACGTATTTCATTCTGCAACGTGTTCTAGTCAGCTCAGCATGCCCTCAAAGCAGGGCCAATCACTCCATCAATCCGGTCGCCGCAAAGTTGCGTTCCGGGTCACGTCCAGCAAAGTAATTCTGGAGCTCGTCGCTGAGTTCGCCCGGCTCCCACGCCTGCGCGTCGGTGGCGAATTGACGCTCGACGGTGGGGGCTGACACCAGCGTCACCTTTGGCCCGTAGACGATGAAAACCTGGCCGTTGACGTCTTTGGCCGCGGGCGATGCCAAGAAGCGGACCAGCGTGACCACATGCTCGGGCGAGAGCGGGTCGATCTGGCCGTCGGCGACCTCGGGCGCATCGCCGAAGACGTCGGCGGTCATCGCGGTTCGAGCGCGCGGCGCAATCGCGTTGGCACGCACTCCGTAGCGGCCCAGGCCACGCGCGGCAGTCAAGGTGAGCGAGATGATGCCCGCCTTCGCCGCTCCGTAGTTCGCCTGCCCGACCGGGCCCACCAGCCCGGCTTCCGACGAGGTGTTGACGATGCGGCCGTAAACCGATCCGCCGGCCTCTTTCGCCTTCGACCGCCAATA
>NZ_DATNJW010000159.1:0-2636 GCF_035603715.1 Mycobacterium sp.
CTCACGACGACTGAGCAGCCTGGTGAACCGCCGGCGACTGTCGGCGACATTGCCGGAGTTCCCGTGGGACACCCTGGCCGATGCGACCGCGCTGGCCAAGTCGCATCCGGGCGGCATCGTCGACCTGTCGGTCGGCACGCCGGTCGACCCGGTTGCGCCGATAATCCGTGACGCGCTGGCCTCGGCCAGCGCCGAACCGGGATACCCCACCACCGCGGGCACACCGGAGCTTCGCGAGTCGGCGGTCGCCGCGCTGAGCCGCCGGTACGGCATTACCGGGCTGACCGGGTCGGCCGTGCTACCGGTCATCGGCACCAAAGAGCTGATCGCCTGGCTGCCGACCCTGCTCGGCCTGGGCGCCGAGGATTCGGTCGTGGTGCCCGAGCTGGCCTACCCGACGTATGACGTCGGCGCGCGGCTGGCCGGTGCGCGGGTGCTCGTTGCCGATTCGCTCACCCAGCTCGGTCCCCAGGCGCCGGCCCTGTTGTACGTGAACTCACCGAGCAACCCGACCGGTCAGGTGCTGGGGGTCGATCACCTGCGCAAGCTGGTCGGCTGGGCCCGCGAGCGCGGTGTGGTGGTCGCCTCCGACGAGTGCTATCTGGGCCTGGGTTGGGACGCGCAACCCCTTTCGGTTCTGCATCCGTCGGTCTGCGACGGCGACCACACCGGTCTGCTCGCGGTGCACTCGTTGTCCAAGAGTTCCTCGCTGGCCGGTTACCGGGCCGGTTTCGTCGCCGGCGACGCCGCCCTGGTCGATGAGCTGCTGGCGGTGCGCAAACACGCCGGGATGATGGTGCCGCGACCCGTGCAGGCGGCCATGGTCGCTGCCTTGGACGACGATGCCCACGAGCGTGAGCAGCGCGAGCGCTACCGACGTCGCCGCGATGTGCTGCTGCCGGCGTTCCGGTCGGCCGGCTTCACCATTGACTATTCCGACGCCGGTCTCTATCTCTGGGTCACCCGCGGCGAGCCGTGCCGCGACACCGTCGGCTGGCTGGCTCAGCGTGGCATTCTGGCGGCACCCGGTGAGTTCTACGGCGCGCGCGGCGCCCAGCACGTCCGGGTGGCGTTGACGGCCACCGACGAGCGCATCGCCGCCGCCGTCGACCGTCTGGGGGAATAGGAGCGACGGCCATGACCGGATACGAAGCGGAGCCGGTCGACCGGCTGCCGTTCAGCACGCCTGAGAAATCGGAGCGCTACCGCACCGAGAACTACCGGGGAGCCGTCGGCCTCAACTGGTATCGCACCGACCCCACGCTGCAGCTGACGATGGCCTACTACTTGCAGCCCGATGAGCTGGCCGTCGTCGAGCCACATCTCAATGACATCGGTGAGTTGATGGGCGGTCCGGTGGCGCGGTGGGCTGAGCAGACCGACCGCCACCCGGCCCATCTGGAACGCTACGACCGCTGGGGCCACGACATCGGCCAGGTGGTTCAGCCGACGTCGTTCATCGAGTCCAAACGGGCGGTGTTGAGCGCGCAGAAGGCGCTCAAAGACGATGCGCGTCGGGCCGGCATCGCGTCGTCGATGCCGATGTTCGCGGCCAACTATCTGCTTGATCAGGCCGACATCGGCATGGGCTGTGCCCTGGGAACGGGCGGCGGCATGGTCAAGTCGCTGGTTGCGGCCTATGCGCCCGCCGACGTGCGCGAGCATGTCCTCGCCCGCTTCGCCAGCGGGGAATGGGAGGGCGAGACCGCTCAGCTACTGACCGAGCGGGCCGGCGGCTCCGACCTCGGAGCGCTGGAGACCACGGCTACCCGACACGGAGATGCCTGGCTGCTCAACGGTTTCAAGTGGTTTGCCTCTAACTGCGACGGCCAGGTTTTCGTCGTGCTGGCCAAGCCCGAGGGTGCCCCGGACTCCAGCCGCGGCGCGGCGAGCTTCCTGGTGCTGCGAACTCGTCGCGACGGGACGCGCAACGGCATTCGCATCCGGCGACTGAAAGACAAGCTGGGCACTCGCTCGGTGGCCTCCGGTGAGGTGGAGCTGGTCGACGCGGAGGCCTTCCTGCTGTCCGGCCAGCCCAGCACCGATCAGCCCGGCATCGACCAGTCCGGCACCGACGCGCAGCCGTCGGACGGCAAAGGTCTGGGCCGGATGATGGAGCTGACCAACGCCGCCCGTCTCGGAATCGCCCTGTTCGCCCTGGGCAACGCGCGGCGCGCCCTGGTCGAATCGCTGTGTTACACCCGCCAGCGGCAGGCCTTCGGCGACCGCCTGATCGACAAACCGTTGATGCGCCGCAAACTCGCCGAAATGATCGTCGACGTCGAAGCCGCCCAGGCGCTGGTGTTCGACGGCGTGGGCCTGGCCAACCACCGCCAGCCCAGACGGGTGCGGCAGCGGATTGCCGTGCCGGTCACCAAGCTCAAGGTGTGCCGGCTCGGCATCACCATGGCCTCCGACGCGATCGAGATCCACGGAGGCAACGGCTATATCGAAACATGGCCGGTGGCAAGGCTTTTGCGCGATGCGCAAGTCAACACGATCTGGGAGGGTGCTGACAATATCCTCTGCCTGGATGTGCGGCGGGGGATCGAGCGCATCGGCGCCCATCAGCCGCTGCTGGAGCGACTGCATGACGCGATCTCGGTGTCCGACGACACTGATGACACGACCCGCCT
>NZ_DATNJW010000160.1:0-3745 GCF_035603715.1 Mycobacterium sp.
CGGACGATTGCGCAGGCGAATCACCGCGATGTACGCGAATACTGGCGCCACCTGCATCCGTTCTATGTGCGCCGAATCATGGCCTTGTGGGGCGCATTCATGGATGTCGAAACACACGCAGCCCAGCTCCCACCCGAGCCCGTACTCACCGAAGCCTTCATCGATAGCCACGCCATCGAACTCGGGGGGCGCCGGTTCGAGTTCTACGCCACCCCTGGCGGTGAGACCACCGACGCACTAGTGGTCTGGCTGCCTGAGAATCGAACGGTGTTCATCGGAAATTTGATGGGACCCTTCTTTGGTCACGTCCCGAACCTGTACACGCTGCGGGGCGACAAGATTCGCAGCGCGATGGCTTTCATTCACTCGCTGGATCGTGTCATCGCGCTGGCCCCAGAGACTTTGTTCAATGGTCACGACGTCTTCCGAGGCGCAGAGCAGATCCAGACCACCTTGACCACGGTGCGCGACGCAACGGCGTATTTGCGTGACCGAACGCTCGACGGCATGAATTCGGGCGCTGACCTGTGGGCGCTGATGCGTGAGGTGACACTGCCTTCCGAGCTCTCGCTGCCTCAGGTGCACGGGAAAGTGCCGTGGATTGTGCGGGCGATCTGGGAGGAGCACGTCGGCTGGTTTCGATACGAATCGACGACCGAACTCTATGACGTCCCGCCGTCGTCGGTATGGCCGGACATCGTTGAGCTGGCCGGCGGAATTGACGCGCTCACCGAACGAGCGCATAGCCACGTAGCGGGTCGGCGACCACTCGAGGCGCTGCACCTGTCCGAAATCGTCTTGAACGAGTCGCGAGGACATCCTGCCGCACTGCGCGTGAAACGCGCTGCACTGGAACAGCTCCTGGCCGATAGCGGGCGCGAGAACCACAGCGAGGTGCAGTGGCTTGAACAAGAACTGAAGAACGCGACACCCCAGGAGGATCGATGAAAGCCGAAAACCTCTATCACACAGGAATTGTCGTCGACGATCTCGATGCCACCATGAAAAGGTTCAGCAAGCTGGCGGGCTACACCTGGACCGATGTCGTCGAGGTTGAACAGGTCGCCCAAACGCCGGCCGGCGAGGTGACTATCCCCATGAAAATGGTGTACTCGGGCGCCGACCCCCGGCTCGAGCTGTTGCAGACCGTCCCCGGAACCATCTGGACACCAGCAGATTCCGGGGTTCACCACATCGGTTACTGGTCCGATGATGTCGAGTCCGATCTCGCCGCGCTCCAAGCCGGCGGCATGGACCTTGAAGTCAAGTCTTACAACCCCGATGGATCCGGAACACTGCTCTGGGCATACGCCAAAGAGCCGGCCGGGCCGCGCATTGAATTGGTCAGCCGCGCCATGGAGCCATTCATCAGCTACTGGTGGGCAAGCGCTGCTCAGCGCTAGTCGTCGTTGGTCCGCAGCGCGGGCATCACCGCTTCGTCGAGATACCGTAGATACTTCCAGGCGACGTCGGGTGGGATGCCGCCGCATAAGGGTGCCAGCGTGAGCATGCCGCCACCGCGAACATGCGCGATGGCCTCGTCGGCCGTGAAGATTCGGTGTGTGCGCGACGTTGCCCGTAGTTCCTCGACATCGCTGACATCGGCGATACCCGCGGATGTTTGGTTGTCGGGATTCCACTCGGCATACATGCGCGCGTCGTGCAGCAGGTGCTCGCCGAGTTCCTGCCAGGCTACGTCGACGTCCGGGGCGACGAAACACACACTGGGTGTGTCGCGATTGGGCAGCAGGGTCATGCCCGGCTCATGACCGTACGCACGACACGCCTCTTCGTAGGCCTGCTGCGAACCGGGCGCGTCGCCCTGCGCGAGATAGCCCAGCCCGTAGCGACCGGCCCGTCGGGCAGCCGCCAAACTGCCTCCGCCCCACATCATTAGCGGACCTTGCGGTGAGAACGGAAGCGGCGTCACCTTGATTTGCCGGCCGTCCTGCTCCACTACCTCGCCGGCCAGCAGACGGCGAAGCAGACCAAGCTTCTCGTCGGCGATTCGTCCGCGGGCCTTCCGGTCGAGCCCGAAATGCTGGTATTCCTCGGGTCGATAACCAAGCCCGAAGACGTAGCCCGCGCGTCCCTTGCTGATCAGGTCAAGCACGGCGATCTCTTCGGCAAGCCGAACCGGGTCGTAGAAGGGCAGGATGACGATGAGCGTCATCATCAACTGTTTCGTGCGCGCGGCGACGGCGCTACCCAGAATCAAGGGCGTAGGCAGATAACCGTCGGGCGAACTGTGATGCTCGCAGATGACCGCCGCCAGGCAGCCGCGCGTCTCAGCCCACTCGCACATATCGACGGCGGCCTCATACAGCTCGGCCGGTGACGCACCAAAGTCGGGGGCGCGCATGTCAAAACGCATCGAATACATGGCCGGTTACCTGACTTCGTTGTCTGCAGACCGATAGACTCCGCGGCCATGACGGTACCGCAACCATCGCTGGCTGGACGCCGCATTCTGGTTACCGGCGGTGCCACCGGAATCGGCGCCGCCGCGGTGCGCGTTCTGCACGGCGCCGGAGCGCAGTTGGCCGCGACGTATCACAACACCGCCCCGTCCGATGACGCACCGGCGGTGACGTGGGTGCACTGCGATGTCCGAGACGCCGACTCGGTCGACACCGCGTTCGGCAGCGCCGTGCGGGAACTCGGCGGCGTGGATGTGCTCGTCAACGCCGCCGGCCTGTGGCAATCGGGGGTGCCGGGCAGTATCACCAGCGATGAGATCGACTTTCTGCTGGCAACCAACGTCAAAGCAACGATTCTCACTAATCAGGCCGCACACGCGGTAATGCGCGAAAACGGCGGACATATCATCAATTTCGGGTCTGCGGAGGCGGTGATGGGCAGTCCCATCTCAGCGGTGTATGCCGCCACCAAGGGCGCTGTTCAAGCCTGGACCCGCTCGGCGGCCAAGGCGTGGGGCGCCGATCGGGTCACCGTCAACGCGCTGGCGCCTGCGGTTCAAACACCAGGCGCGGACCGGCTGCGGAACTTCCTGGGTCCGGACGCCGCCGCATTCATCGACCAGCAGATGAAGTTGTCCATCCCGTTGGGCGGCAAGCTCGGCGATCCCGCCAGCGACCTGGGGCCGGTGTTGGTGTTCCTTGCCAGCGAGGGAGCCGGATTCATCACCGGCCAGCTCATTCCGGTCGACGGCGGTCTCGCCATGGTGGGCGGCTGAGCGGGCGGGCGGCATGGACAGGCTCGGCATCGAGATGCTCAGCGTCTTTGGCATGCCCCCAATAGAATTCGTCCGGCTGGTCGCCGATCTGGGATGCCGCTACATCACAACCGGAATGGCCGGTTTTGCACCCCTGAAAGCTCTGGACTACCAACCGTATTCGCTGCGCGACGATCCTCGACTCCGTCAAGACCTGCTCGCGGCGATGGAAGACCACGACGTGTCGATCTCTCTGGGGGAGGGTCTACTCATCGCACCGGGCCTCGACGTTCGCTCCTACGCCGATGATCTCGACATCATGGCCGAGCTGCGGATCCCACGGATCAACACCGTCAGCTTGGAACCGGATCGAGCACGCACCTTCGACGAGTTGGCCGCGCTGACCGCGCTCGCCGCCGAACGGGACATCGCGACGTGCGTTGAACCCGTTGTCGGCCTTAGCATCGCAGACCTACCGTCGGCCCTGGCTGCCGTCGAGTACGTCGACAGAGACGAGATCAGTCTGCTCATCGACACGATGCACGTGGCACGCTTCGGCGCTACTGCCGA
>NZ_DATNJW010000161.1:0-2046 GCF_035603715.1 Mycobacterium sp.
GGGCGAGGCGATGGCCAACGGCGCCACCATGATTCCGCCCGCCTCGTTGCGCATGTCGCGACGGATGACGACGGTGTCGTCGGTGTCGCCGATGTTCATCGACGAGTGATTGCGCCCGATGTAGCGGTAGCTCAGCAGCCCGGTCCAGCGCTTGTACAACTCGTCCCGGTAGGCGTCGGCGTCGCCCATGAACTCACGGATGTCACGCAGTGGCCCGGTCAATCGCGTCGTCCCTCCTGAACGGAAAGTTGAGCGGACGCTCAGCTAGGACTTTACGGCTGCCCCTGTCAATGTAAAGGCCTTATCGCTGATCTACTGCGCGTCGAAGACCACCGGCACCGACGTCGGCGACCGGAACACCTGTCCGCGGACGTGCGGGTCGTCGGCGTCGGGGTCGAGTCTCAGGTTGGGCAGCCGGTCCAGTAGGAGATTGATGGCGGTGCGCATTTCCAGCCGGGCCAGGTGCATGCCGAGGCAGACGTGGACGCCGTGGCCCCAGCCCAGATTCGCTCGAGCCTCCCGGTGGATGTTGAACGTGTCGGGGTCGGGGTAGCGATCTTCTTGCCGGTTCGCCGAACCGAGCATCGGCATCACGGTCGCGCCGGCCGGGATCTTGACTCCGCCGAGTTCGGTGTCGCGGGTCGCTACCCGGGTGATGGTCAGCAGCGGGGGCTCCCACCGCACACCCTCCTCGATCGCCTGCGGAATCAGCGAGCGGTCCGCGCGGATCGCCTCCAGTTGCTCCGGGTCCGACAACAGCCCGAGCAGCAGGCTGCCCAGCGACCGGTAGGTCGTCTCCACGCCGGCGGGCAACAGCAACCGCAGGAACGAGAAGATCTCTTCGTTGGTGAGCTTCTCCCCATCGATCTCGGCGGCACCGAGCGCGCTGATCAGGTCGTCCTTCGGCTCGGCGCGACGCGCCTCCAGGATCGGCTCGAAGTACTCGCACAGGGCAGCCGATGCCGCCAGCCCACGTTCGGGATTCATCAGCCAGCTCAGCAGCGAGATCGACCATCGCTGGAACTGCGGGTAATCCTTCTCCGGCAGCCCGAGCAGGCCCGCGATGATCTGGCTGGGGTAATCGAAGGTGAACTCCTTCACCAGATCCGCCTTGCCGTTGGGCGCGAAGTTGTCGATCAGGCTGTTCGCCACCCGGCCGACCAGCTCGTCTTGCCATCGCGCCAAGGACTTCTGCGAGAACGCTTTCGACACCAGCGACCGCAACCGCCCGTGTATCGGCTCGTCCATACCGAGCATCACGCCTTCGCCGAGCACTGGCCCGAACGCCGCGATGACGGCCGCCGACGAAAACGTCTCGTTGTCCCTCAGCATCTGCTGGACATCCTCGTGGCGATACACAATGAACATCGGCAGAGATTCCTCGTGCGGAAGCGCACCCGACGTCTCCAGTCGCTGGACCGGTTCCTCGCGGCGCAGTCGCGCCAGCTCGGTGTACGGGTCGCGTACGTCGCCGGAGATCGCGTCGTCGAAAGCGCCGAAGTCGTCCAGGTCGTCGAAAAGCTGTTCCATCCCTATTCCCCATTTCCTTTGCGGCGCTTGGCCGCCATCGTCGCCAGGTGCTGCAACACCGGCTGCGGAATGACTTTCGTCGCGAACACCATGGCCTTCTGGGCGGTCGTCAACGGCCACGCCCCGTCCCGCATAGAGCCCTGTTTGGGTATGCCGAGCACGACCCGCGACATGTGGTGCATGCCGATGGCGGGAAGAATCCTGCTGGACACCAACAACATCGATGCGTCCGGTCCCACACCACGCCGCCGGAACGACGCAGTGTCGGCCAGCGCCTTGACCACTCCATCGGTGAACTTCTCCGGCGGCCTGGCCATCCGCATCGCGAACCGCCCGCGGCTGTTCATCGTGTTGTGCAGCCGGGCGTACGGACCGCTGAAGTCGCGATCGTCGGTGGTGCCCGCATCGGTGATGATCTCGGTGTCGTAGGTGCCGGCCACCAACACCGTGACGCCGAGTCCGAACGGCGCGATCTCTACCGCCATAGACTCACCCCAGCGCTCGAGTGCGCCCTTG
>NZ_DATNJW010000162.1:0-6168 GCF_035603715.1 Mycobacterium sp.
TGGCCAGCACGTCCTGCGCGGCGATGTGCACGCGGCTGAATTCACCCGGGTCGTCGAGCGGCAGCATCAACCGGTTACCGGCGTCGACCTTGCCCAGCAGCACGCCCGACGGCCCGATCGGGATGACCAGCGGTGCCCCCAGCACACCGCGACGCACTCCATGCAATGCCGGCATCGGCCCGCAGAGGTTGGCCGCGATGGCGCGAGCCTGCTCGCCCGGCAACGTCTTGAGCATGACGCTCGGTGGTGCCGTCGGCGGCTGCGCGGTACGCACCGTCACCGTCGCCGTCATGCTGCCGTCACCGAATACCGTGATGTTCTGGATGACTCCGTCGGCCCGCAGCGCCCAGGCGTGCTCCAGATTCTCCGCGGTGATGTCGTTCGGCCGATACCAGTACGACGTCAGCCAGCCGCCTTCACCGCGCGCGGTGCGCCAGCGCTGGTGATGCGCGTTCAGCGCCGTGGACCCCAGTCGCCGCTCCAATTCGACGATGTCGATGGCCGTCGCTACCTTCGCGCGAATACCGTGCTGGCGTAGTGCGGCGGTGATCCGCTGGGCCGCGGCCAGCGTCGCGGTGCCGACCGAGGTACGCCATTGCAGCGCGCCGGCGTTGGGCATCGACACGATCCGGACGATCAGCCAGGTCTCGCGCTGCCCGGCATACGGCGGCGTGCCGATCAGCGTGTCGTAGACCCGCGGGTAGTCGCCGCTGCTGCGCCGCCGGGCGCCGACACTGACCACACTGAGCGAATCGATCGACAACCCCAGGCTCTGATGCAGCAGCGGCAGTAGTTCGGCGATGTCGACGGTGTTGTCGGTGTAGGTCGCCGTCGAACCGGTGAACAGTGTCGGCCGGTGCGCCTTGCCGAGCAGCTGGACGGCCACCACCGCAACGCCGTCCTGATAGCGGACACCACCACCGGCACGATCGTTGGCGACCGTGATGGGTTCGCTCAACGTGATCGCCCGGCCCCGCTGCCGCCACAGCTTCCACCACGACCACGCCGGCTGACGCCACCAGCGGATCACGCCGGCCGCCACCCCGATCACCAAACCTGCTGCGGCGCCGGGGTATCCGCCGACTGCCCAGCCGATGAGGCCGGTAGTCAGAACGCCGACGATGATCGCCAGCCGGGTCCAAGCGGTCATCGTTCCCGCCGAGCCCGCGCTACCAACGACGCGATCAGTGCCGCGGCGATCACCAGACCGGCGAACACCAGTGCCGCGTTGCGGGCGCGGTGATCCGGTGGCGGCGGTGGGGCGGCGGGCACGATCACCCGACTCTGGGCGCCGACCGCGAGGCGGTCGCCGGGCGGCACGTTGAAGGTCAACGCCGCGACGGGATCCACCACTCCGTAGCCGACTTGGTTGTCCACGCCACGCGGCGGATTGTGCGCCGTCTGCAGAATCCGGTTGATGATCTGGTGCGCGGTCAGCGCGGGATACTTGGCGCGCACCAGCGCGGCCACGCCGCTGACATAGGCCGCCGAAAAGCTGGTGCCCCAGAAGGGCATGTTCTTTTCACCCGCGCGGACCGGCGGGTAGGCGTTCACCGGACCACCGGTCTGCGGGGACAGCCCCATGATCCCCACGCCGGGTGCCGCGGCGGCAACCCACGGCCCGGATAGGCTCTTGCTGACCGGAGCGCCGCTGTTGTCGACGGCGCCGACGGACAGCACGTAGTCAGAGAACCACGACGGCGACGACACGGTCTTGACCTGATGCCAGTCGCGCGGGTCGCCGGCGTCCAGCGGGTCGAAGCCGGGATTCTGGGCGCATTCGTCTTCGCCCTCGTTACCGGCCGCCGCGACGATCACAGCGTCCTTCACGGTCGCGGCGTACCAGACTGCCGCGCCAATTGCGCTCTGGTCCAACGGGTCTGCCGCTGAAACGCACGCCGTGACGCTGATGTTGATCACCTTGGCGCCCATGTTGGCCGCGTGCACGATCGCGCTGGCCAGCGTGGCGATGGTGCCGGCCTTCTTGCGGGCCTCGGTGTCGCCACCGCTCGGCCTTTCCAGTTCGTAGGCCCGCGAGGACTGGCGGATGGAGATGACCCTCGCGTGCGGTGCCACCCCGGCCACACCGTCCGGCGCCCCTGGAGGCAGCGGCGGAACCTCCGGATCGTCCGGCGCACCGCCGGGAACCGGGTCGCCCGGCCCGTTGGACGGCTCGTCCGGCGGGGGCGGTGGTGGCGGCGGCGGCGGGGCGGGTTTGGTTTCGGTGATCGTCACCGGTGACGGTGGTGGCGGTGGCGCGATCGGCGGCGGCGGTCCACCCGGAGGTGGTGGTGCCCCAACCGCCGGCGGCGGACCCGCCGGTGCCGGGAACGCGGGCGCGGCCGGCATCGGGGCGGGCATGGGAGTGCCCTGCGGCGCGGCCGCGATCAGCGAAGCCACCACGGTGCCGTGCGAGTCGCAATCCATCAGCCCGTCGCCGCCCATGATGTAGTCGCCGCCCGGAACCACCGGCAGTCGCGGGAAGGGGTTGACCCCGGTGTCGATGACCGCGACGGGTACACCGTTACCGGTCGAATACTGCCACGCTTTGCTGACGTTGAGCAGGGTGAAGCCCGGGGCGGTGACGGCCACATTCGGTTCGGCGACCGTGATGGTCCGCGCGCAGATGTTGCTCTGCCGCATCGGCGCTTCTGGCCCAGGCTTGCCATCCGGCGGAACCCGGGCGGGGTCGACGGCAGGCGGCGGAATCGCCTGTGCCGCAGGCAGAGTCGACGGAACTGCGACCAGCAGGCCGACGAGAGTGAGGGCCGAGATTCGCAACGGCGCCAACGGACGCATCATCGCATGCGCACCCAGTTGAACAACCCGCCAATCCACGCGGCCAGCGGCAGCGCGGCGATGATCGCCGCGATCTCCAGCCATTCGGCGATCATCCGGACCAATGGGGTGAACCTGGTGATCGGCACCAGCAGCGCCGCCACCAAACCCGCGGCACCGAATCCGGCCAGCAGCAGCGCGCCCCACAGCACCGCGTCGGACGCCGCCGCCGGCGCGTACCAGACGTATTTGATGACGCCGACACACGTCGCTGCGGCCGCCCCGGCCACCAGCGCGATGGCCTGCCGCTTGTCGGCGAACGCCCGGCCGCGGCTGATGAAGATGAGGACGAACAGCCCCGCCAGCACCACCGCGTAACCACTGCGGTAATGGCCCGGCATCAGCGTGGCCCACACTGCGACCGGCAGCGCCAGACTGGCGCCCACGCAGATTCCGGTCAGCACATTGTTCGCGCGGACGGCGGCCGCCGCGATCTGCGCCCCGCGCGGTGTGGTGTCGGGACTCATCTCCTCCTCGACGGCCTCATCCACCGGTGACACCGCGTCGACCGGTAGGCCGGCGCTGCGCCGGAAGAGGTCGCGCCCGGTGACCGAACCGAAGTACGGCGGCCGGATCCTTGCCGACCACAGCGCGATGGTCGGCGCCAGTGTCAGCAGGAACAGCAGGATGACCAGCGTGCACATCCCCAGCCACTGGGCGGGAACCGGCCGCCACATCCGCGCCGCGGCGATCACTCCGCCGAGCCCGCACAGAGTCACGACGGCCGCCGCCACGTTGATGTAGCGCCCGGTCAGCACGGCGACTCCGGAGGTGAGCATCGCCGCCGCGAGCGCCGTGATGAACAGATGCGCTGCCCCGACGGCGCCGGGAGCGCCCGCACCCAGGCTCACCGCAAGCAGCGGTACCGAAATCCAGGCGAACCCGCCGATCAAGTCGGGCCGGTGCGGCCACCACCGCGCCGCCGCCGCGGCGCCGCCGATGGTGAGCAGACCGAGTACGCCCGTGACGATGCTGGGCACCATCGAATCGCTGGCGATGCGGTTACGCACAGCCATGGCCAGCACCGCCGCCGAGGTCGCAGCCAGGATGCCCAGCGAGGTGTGCGCTGCGGTGGCGGCGGTGACAGGTTCGAACAATTTCTTGCCCACCCGGGCCAGGCCGGTGGACAACGACTCGTATTGCGGCTCGAACGAGTCGCCCTCGACCGCGGGTACCAGCACCAGGGTGGCGCCGTCCTCGACACCGAGTTCGTCCAGAGTTTTGGTGACATCGAGTCGCACGCCGTTGGCTTTGTGCAATTCGTAGCCGACTCCGGATTCGAGTCCGGCCAAGCCTCGTCGTTTGAGTTCATCATTGAGTAACTCGACAATGTTGTCGATGAACACCTCGACCGGCACCGACGCCGGGTACACCTGCGAGACAAGGTGTTCGCCACATACCACCGCAACTGCGCAACGCGCGGGAAATGCGACCTTCGCCATTAGCGCGGCCTATCGGCGTCCGGAACGTATTTGTCTGCCAACGCCGCAGTGATCTCGAATAGCCGAAGCCGAGTTTTCTTTTGCAATTCGTGGCGGGTATCGATAATGCCACCTTTAGCCAAATGCTGATCGAATGGCATGAATTCGACAGTCGCGCCTGATTGCCCGAATCGTTCGGTGAGATATGCGCGCGCATCGGCATCATATTTATTGCGGCTGTCATTCAAAATTACCATGCTGCGTGACACCAATTCGTGGTAGCCCATCGACCGCAGCAGGTCGATGGCGCGGGTCACCGGCAGCGAGGTGTCGGCGGTCAGTCCGGACACGAAGACCAACGTGTCGCAGGCGTCGAAGACGGCCTTCATCACCGGATGCTCGAGGTCGTCGGAGGTGTCGACCACGATCACGTTGTGCGTGCGGCGCAGCCGAGACAGCACCCCGGCGAACATCGACGGGACCAGCGGCCGAGGTTGGTCCGACGCGCGGTTTCCGGCCAGGACATCGAGCCCTAAGCTGTTCTGCCCCAAGTGCTCCCGAATATCGGCGTAGCCCTGGACGTCGGTGTCGTTCAGCACGGCTGAGTAGTCGCCCGGCGGGGACTCGTCGATTCGGCCGGCCAGTGTTCCGAAACCGGGCGCCGCGTCGATGGCCACCACGTTCTCCGGCCGGCATTCGCGGAACACCGCACCGATGCAGGCTGTCATCGTGGTCTTGCCGACCCCGCCCTTGCCCGAGACCACCCCGATGACGTACTGCTTGCGGATGTGGCGCCGGATCCGGCCCTGCAATTCGCGGTAATGCCGCTCCGCCGGTGACTCGCCGAGATTAATGGTCTGAAACGACGCAGAATATATGAACTTGCGCCAGCCCGAACCCGGCGGAATTTTGCGCGCCCGGACCATATCCGAGATGCGCAGTGTTTCCGAAACGGAGTCGGGGTGCTGGGGACGCGGACCCGCAGATGGCCGTGGCGTTTGCCGACCTTGTTCCGGTGAATTTGGTGCCGGGTTCCACGGATTTGTCACGATGCCGATGCTAACACGCGTGCAGAACCGGCCACTTACACAACCTTTCGATACGAAAACCATTCATCATTGGCGGGAAGTCGCCGCATCATCCGGTTGACCGCTGCGGTGATGTTGCTGGTTGTGCCCGGCGCCAGGATCATCCACTTTTTGCCGCCGTGCGGTTCGTGCTCGGCAACGATCCGCCCCTCAGGGGTGTCGATGACGGTGACCGCACTCTGCTCGACGTGGGCCCGAGTCGGTCCGGCAAGCGCCACGCCGGATTGAATCGCGACGATCCCAGCCTGGGCAGATCGGTCGGCATCTGCGGCCATTTTCAGGATCTGGAGTTGATCGGGGTCCAAGCGTTGACTCGCCAGGAAGGCGTCCAGGGCCTGCCGGCTGGTTGCCTTTTCCTTCATGACGTCGACGTCGAGTGTCACCGGCCGCAACGGCGCCGGTTCATGAATGCCGCACAGTCGCTCGATCTGGGCTCGGATCACGGCGTTGGCAGCGCCTTCGGCGGTCGACGTTCCGGCGCCACCGATGCGGATCAGATCTTCGGAGCGCTCCATGATCACCCACCACTCGGCGAAGCGCCCGAGCAACGCCCCGGTGAGCGCGGTCCCGTTGTCCGGGGTGCGCACGTTGATCAGCAACGCGATATCGCGTCGCGAGAGCACGGTGAGCCATTCAACGACATGGACGTCGACGGTGCCCGCCTCGTCGATAACGCCGGCGCGCCGCAGATCTGCGGCGACCTTATGGGCCAGCGCCGCTTCGCGCGTCTCGACGCTGGGTCGGATGGACCGCAACCCCAATTCCGGGGCGAGTGTTTCGATTCCGGTGAGTATCTGCAGTACCCACAAGCCGTCGACGGT
>NZ_DATNJW010000163.1:0-11769 GCF_035603715.1 Mycobacterium sp.
AACGCGAAGTGCCCGAGATGGTTGGCGCCGAATTGCAACTCGAATCCGTCGTCGGTCTGCTCGCGGGGGGGCGGCGTCATCACGCCTGCGTTGTTGATCAACACGTCGATCGGCCGGCCCTCGGCAGCCAGCTCCTCCCCCAGTGCCGCAACACTTCTCAGCGAGGAGAGGTCGAGATGTTTGATCGCCATTTTGGCGGCGGGAACGTCGGCGCGGATCTTCTCGATCGCCGCCTCTCCTTTAGCCCGATCGCGGATCGCCATCACGACATCGGCACCCGCCATCGCGAGTCGTTTGGCCAAGCCGAATCCCAGGCCGCTGTTAGCGCCGGTCACCACCGCCAGTCGACCCGAAAGATCGGGCACGACCAGAGTGAGATCGTCGCTGTTCACCATGTGACGGGCAACTCGTAAATCCCGTACGCCAATGCGTCGTGTTTGAACGGCAGCTCGTCGATGGGCACCGCCAGCCGTAGGGTCGGGATGCGGCGCAGCAGGGTATGCAGGACGATCTGCAGTTCCATCCGGGCCAGTTGCTGCCCGACACATTGGTGTCGACCGTAGCCAAAGCCGACGTGCGGGTTGTCCTCTCGTTGCAAATCCAGCTGGTCCGGGTTGGGATAGCGACGGGCGTCCCAGTTGGCCGGCGGCACGTCGAGGATGATGCCCTCGCCGGCGCGAATCACTTCGCCGCCGATTTCGATGTCCTCGGTGGCGATTCGACGCTGCCCGGTCTGAATGATGCTGAGGTAACGCATCAATTCTTCGACGCCCACGGCGATCACCTTCTGATCGTCGGTGTCGCGCAGCAGCGCCAACTGGTCGGGGTGCTCTAGCAGCGCAACGATCGCCAGGCTGATCATGTTTGCGGTGGTCTCGTGTCCGGCGATCAGAACGCCGGTGGCCAACTGTGCCGCCTCCCGGACACTGAGCTCTTCGGCGTTGACCCGCTCGGCAAGGTCACCCACCAGATCTTCGGTCGGGTTCTCCATTTTGGCGCGAACCAGTTTGGCGATGTATCTGGCGAGTGCGGTCGCACCTTCGGCCGACTCCTCGGCGCTCGCATAGCGGCCCATCCCTCGACTGGCCTGCTCTTGGAAGAACTCCGCGTCCGAATACGGCACGCCCAGAAGCTGACTGATCACCAGCGACGGGACCGGAAGCGCCAGTGCGTCGACCAGATCAGCCGGCTGTGGGCCCGCGAGTATCGCGTCGATGTGGTCGTCGGTGATCTTCTGGACCGCGGGACGCAACCCCTCGACCCGCTTGAAGGTGAAGGGTTTGGACAGCATGCGCCGAAATGTGGTGTGCTCCTCGGCATCTGCGGTGAATACGGAGCGGGGCCGCTTGTGGACGGTGGCCAGCATGCCTTCGTTCCAGTGCGGGTAGCCCGGCTTGCGGTCGTCGACACTGGCCCGGGAGTCGCTGAACAACGAGCGGATCGCCTCGTAGCCGGTGATCAGCCAAGGCGTGCTGCCGTCCCAAATTCTCACTCGGCTAAGGGGTTTGACGGCGTTGAGTTCCAGCGCGACCGGAGCGGGGGCCAATGGGCAACCCGCCGCGCGGGTCATCGGATAGTCCGGAATGTTCGAGGCAACGTCACCGGGATGTCCGGTCAAGGTGTCAGACATAAGCTCCTTCTCCCATGGCGAACTCAGATCAGTGCGGTAGCGAGGCCTGGGCGCGGTGAACCGGCGATTGCCACAGGCCGACGATCGCGTCAATCAGCCCTTCGGCCGCGATCGGCCAGGTGGACCGCGACCGCGGCCCGTGTTCGGCGAGCTCACCTTCATGCTCAGCACACGTGTGCATCAACAGGTTTCGAGCCATCACCATCCGCTCAAAGCGAACCCGCTTCGGCAGATCGGGCAGACAACGGTTAATACCGTCGATCGCCTGGACGAGCACCGGCGACCCGAGTGCGTCCTTGGTCACGACTTGCCGATAGGTCGGGTCAGCCATCGCCAGCGCGGCGAAGCGGGCATACCAACTCGGGTTGCCCAGCGCGGTCAGGTGGTCGGTGAGCGGGCGCACCAGCGTGCCCACCCAGTCCCGCAACTCCGTCGAGCTCTCGATGCCCGCCAGCATCTGGGCGCGCAGTTCCTCGATGGGCACTCGGTGCTTGCTTTCGATCGCGCGCAGCAGATCGGTCCTGGTGCCGAAGTGGTAGCACGCCGCCGCGTTGTTGCCTTGGCCGGCCGCTTCGCTGATCTGCCGGTTCGACACCGCATACATTCCGCGTTCGGCGAACAACCGCTCGGCAGCGGACAAGATCGCTTCTCGCGTACCGGTGGACCGATCGTTACGCAGGACTCTGGCTGCGGTCACCGACTCAGTGAACACCGGCGAATGAGTTAAATCAAGCAGTTTATTTAACTGGTGGATGCGAGGCGAAAGGCCGGACTTTCGACCGTCGAATCCACCGTGATAGTCCGGAAACCATCGATCTTGGCGGGCATTGTCCAACAGGACGTACCGCATGTCGCTAACAGCGACGTTGCGCATGCTCGGCGTATATACTTCGCCGAACTGCTGCGCCCCGAATTCGAACTTAGATTAAACAGACGCTTAGTACGCCAGACCAGACTCTGACGCGGCACCCGACTTACGCCTCACATCGGAGGGGACCTTGCCACGCAACCTGGTCACCCGCGTCGCCACCAGATTGATGGAGACGACGGCGTCGACTGTTGCCGAGGTCAATGAGCAGGTGCTCGCCGAACTCGTCGAGCACCTCGACATCGATGGCGCCTTCCTTCGCCACAACGACCACAAGATACGGGTGTCGAAATTGGTTGCGGTATGGCCGCCGCGACGCGATCCGTCAGTCCCCGATTCTGCGGCCGTTGCCCACTTCAGTAGCGCCGACCCGGTTCTGTCGTTGTGCGAGCACGGCAAGAAGCTGGCGGTGATCAGACTGGAGCTCTCCGACCCGGTTTGCGCGCGCTGGATAGCGGCCTCGCAGGAGCGGTGGGGCATCGACCCGGGCAAGATTACGGCGCCGTCGGCTGCCGCAGCTCCCTTGATCTCGGGGGGCGTCACCACCGGCCAGCTGGTCTGCGTGAAATTTCGTCGCAAGAAATGGCGGCCCGACGAGCTCAACACCATCCAGACGGTTGCATCCCTGCTGGCGCAGCTCCAGGCCCGTATCGCTGCCGAGGAGAAGCTTCGCAACCTCGCCGAACACGACGATCTGACCGGCCTGCACAACCGGCGCGCGTTGATGGCGCATCTGTCCGAACGACTGGCGGCAGGTCAACCTGGACCCGTTCCGGTGTTGTATCTCGACCTGGACCGGCTGAAGTCGATCAACGACTATCTCGGCCACACCGCAGGTGACTGGTTCATCCGGACATTCGCCGAACAGCTGCAGATGAAGGCCGGCGCCAAAAGCATGACCGCCCGCCTCGGCGGAGACGAGTTCGTCGTCGTGCCCGATCGGGCGATGTCGATCGAGGCAGCGGAGAAGACCGCCGAGGAACTGTGCGCGGCGCTGCGCGATCGGATGTCCCTTGGCGGTCACATGATCACCCGCACCGTCAGCGTCGGTGTCGCAGTGGGCATACCGGGCCGCGACAACACCAGCGACCTTCTGCATCGCGCGGACGAGGCGGTCTTGACGGCCAAGCGGGCCGGGGGTAACCACGTCGCGGTCTCCAGCGATGACATATCGCTGCAGCGGCTCTTCCGGAACGACATCGAGCTGCATCTGCGGGGCGAAATCGACAACGACGCGCTGCTGCTGCACTATCTGCCCGAGGTCGACCTGTGGACCGGCGCGATCGTGGCTGTCGAAGCGCTCGTCCGGTGGCGGCATCCGACCTGGGGGCTGCTACTGCCCGAGTCGTTCATCGGCGTCGCCGAATCTGCAAACCTGGGCGGGGAGTTGGGCCGTTGGGTCATGCGAACCGCAATCGGGGAGTTCAGCCGCTGGCGTTCGCGCGGCGTCGGGCAGAACACCACGTTGCGGCTCAATGTGTCTCCCGCCCAGCTGGTCAGCCGAGGCTTTGTGAGCAGCGTCGCCGAAACCATCGACGAGTTCGGCATCGACGGTGGCTCGGTGTGTCTGGAGATCACCGAACGTGCCGTGGTTCGTGACATCGACACCACCCGCAAGACCCTCGAGGCGCTGAAGGAAGTCGGCGTCCAGATCGCCATCGACGACTTCGGCACCGGTTATGCCGTTCTGTCGCATCTGAAGTCGCTGCCGGTCGACACGCTCAAGATCGACACATCCTTCGTTCGCGACCTGGGCACAAGTAGCCGTGACCTGGCGATCGTCCGGGCGATCATCGGCCTGGCCGAAGCCTTCGACCTGCAGCTGGTGGCCGAGGGTGTGGAAACGCCGGCCGCCGCACTGACCCTGATGCGACACGGTTGCCACCGAGCGCAGGGTTACCTGTTGTCTCGGCCCCTGCCTAGCCACGCGATGGAGTCGCTACTGTCGTCGCGCTGGATGCCAATGCCGTTCCTGGCCGACAGCCAGGCCCTATCCGCGACAACGATCTGACAACAAACATGAGCGAAGTAACCGACAAGCGTTCCGATACGACGCGCGAGCAAATCCTGCGAGCCGCGGCGCACCAGTTCGCCCAGCGTCCGTATTACGCCGTCGGCCTCGACGACATTCTCGCCGAGGCGCAGCTGACCAAGGGCGCGATGTACTTCCACTTCCGCTCCAAGCATGCGCTGGCGTTGGCGATCGTCGACGAGCAGACCGTCAGGTCCGGCGCCGCATTCCAGGAGTTGTTCACCCGCAAGCTGTCCGGGCTGGAAACTCTCATCGACGTCTCGTTCCTGATCGCCATGGCCGACATGACCGAAGACATCACCCGGGCAGCTTTCAACCTGCTCGAGTCGGTCGGCCGCACCGAGAAGCTGCAGGAGCGACTGCTCGGCGGGTGGGTCGAAATGCTCGGCGAGATCGTCGGACGCGGAATCCGTGAGGGTGACATCGTCGATCGCGGCGATCCCCAAGACATCGGACGCCTGCTGGTGTCCATTTATATGGGGCTGCGTCAGGCCAGCAACCTGGACGACCCGGCGGTACTGCTCGGTGACTACCAGAAAGCGTTGTCGACGGTGTTACGCGGAATCGTGCAACTCGACAAGATCGATTACTTCGCGCAATTCTTGAAACGTCGCACCGCTCTGGCGATCAAGGCCGTTTCGCCGCCGGAGATTTAGGACAACTGAAGCGGCTAGCGCTCGTCAAGCCACAACTGCTCGGTCAAGTCTTGAAACGTCGCAAGCGCAATATCGTCATCGGCGCGGATCAGCGCCGACCTGCTCATCAGCGCGCGCACACTCGACCCGTCCCGATGGGCCAACTCGACTACCTCGTTGGCCAGGGATTGCAAGACCGTGACCGCGGGCTCCGTGGTGAGCGGCAGCTGGAAGATCTCCTCGAACTTCATCGACACCACGTCGGCGGGGTCCCGGCCGACCATGTCGGAGAATGCCGAATTAGCGAACACCAGCGCGCCGTCGTTCGCGATCGCGAGCACTGGAACCGGAATCCGCTCCAGCACAACCAGAGCAGGCAACTGCTTGAGGGTGGCCATCGGCGAAAGGCTCGTCTGGACGTTACGGCGTCGCTCCACGAGCTGATTATGGTCCATTTGAGCAACGGGTAAGTGCGCTTGTTATTTAATGGGCGCAGATTTTGACGTTTCTGTGAAGCGTTTACAGGCTATTGAACGTTCGCAAGTTGCTGTTCAGCCGAACGCCGTGACCGGTGCCGGCGGAACGAACACGGATTCCACCTCGGAGTATCGTTTGCCCGATTGCATTTGCCGGTAGTCGACGGGCTGAGAACGCATGGACACTCTCGACGGCAAGGTCGCCGTCATCACCGGTGCGGCCAGTGGGATCGGTCGCGCGATCGCGCACTCGCTGGGTCGCCGGGGGACGCAGATCGTTGCCGTTGACATCAACGCCGACGGGGTCGCGGCGGTGGTGGCCGAACTGCGGGAGCTTGGCGTGAACGTCGCCGCCCGCACCACAGACATCGGCGATCCGATCGCTTTCGACGGCATCCGAGATACCGCACTGGAGCGGTTCGGCAAGGTCGACATCGTGGTCAACAACGTCGGTGTGCTGACTAATGGCCTACCACAAGACATCCCAGCGATCGAGTGGGAGCGAATTCTCAACATCAACCTGATGTCGGTGGTGCGCAGCAACGCCACTTTTGTCCCGATGCTGCTCGACCAGGGCAGCGGCCATATCGTCAACACCGCATCGTTCGCCGGCTTGTTCACCTACTCGTACGACCGCATGCCCTACGCGGCCAGCAAAGCCGCCGTCGTCCAGATCAGCGAAGGACTCGCTCTTTATCTGCGCCCCAAGAACATTGGCGTCAGCCTGCTCTGCCCGGGGCCCGTACTGACCAACATCGCATCGAACGTGCCCACATTCGGCGGCGGCACGGCCCTGCGTACACCGGGCGAGCAGTTTGAATTGTTCGACGCCGCGCGGGTCGGCGAACTGGTTGCCGACGCGATCCTGCAGAACCGCTTCTTCGTTCCGACCCATCCCCAAGTGACCGACGAGCTGCGCCGCCGCGTCGAAAACTGGGATGCCTACTTGGATTACCAAATCTCCCGCGAACCCCTGGCACCGAAAGGCAACAACTCATGACCGACGCCCACGTCGATGGCCTCGCTGTCTTCAAAGAGCTGCTGCCCGGCCTGATCCCCGATGAGGTCACCAGCATGCGCGACGACGGCTTCGCGGGCGAGCTCGGCGAACTGAGTCTCGAGCATGTCTTCGGTGCGCTGTGGACGAGGCCCGGGCTCGATCGCCGCTCCCGCAGCCTCGTCACACTCGGGGCGCTCATCGCGCTCCGCGCCGGCGAGGAATTGAAGTTTCACTTCCCGATTGCGTTGCGCAACGGGCTGACCGTCGAAGAGCTCGAAGAGGTGGTCTATCACCTGACTGGCTACGTCGGCTTTCCGGCGGCGACATTGGCCCGCAACGTCGGGCGCGAGGTACTGCCTAAGCCGGACCGCCGATCCGGCAGCTAGAAAAAGACGCGTCCACAGCGCCGCTACGAGCTATGGGCTTTCACAGCCTCGTCGGTAGTCGTACCGTTCAAGCAATTATCTGGTCCAGTCAGGGCGGGACTGAACTTGAGGGCGTCGACTAGTTCGGCTATGGCCTTGTCACCCTGCCCGCCGACGACGGCCTCCGAAAAACAGGTTTCCAGGTGGTTGTGCAGCATGACCCGGTTGGTGCGCTCCAAGGCCGACTGCACCGCAGAAATCTGCTTCATCACATCCACGCAGTAGGCGTCGGATTCCAGCATTCGGATGATCCCGTCCAGATGGCCACGGACTGTTTTGAGCCGGTTGAGCGCGGAATGCTTTTTGGCCGTCAACTCCTCTGACATCAGCGTCCCCTTCCAGCGGCGCGCGCCCACCCCGGTGCCGGGGTGAACAACGCCTAGCCTAGCGTACCCCACCCCACCCAGGGTGGGGTAACATGACCGTCGTTAGTCCAACACAGGAGGATCACCATGGCCGATACAACCGACGTTGCAACCGACGATCCGGGCACCACACAGCCGACCAGGCCCAGCCGCCTGAATCAGGCGCTGGCGTGGGTGGGCATCGTCGCCGGCGGACTGTTCGTTGTCGGCGCGATTTTCTTCTCCGGCTTCTTCTTGAACTGGAGCGAGCACATGCACATGCAAATGGGTCATGCCGCGATGGGCCACGAATCGAAGGATTGCTGCGCCGATATGAAGATGGGCGACATGAAGCCGGGCGATATGAAGCCAGGTGACATGAAGCCGGGTGCGATGGGACCTGAGATGATGGGGCCTGGAATGATGGGCATGCCGTCGGGACGCTAACCCGTTGAGGCGCAACGGTTTCCACCGAGTGAGATCATGCGCCGAAACCTCAGTGCCGGGCCTAGCGCGTCATGCGCCGGGCTCGGCACTGACTGCTAATTGGTCGAGCAGCGTGCGCACCCGCTGTTCGATCTCGTTGCGGATCGGTCGTATCGCCTCGAGTGATTGACCGGCGGGGTCGGCGAGAACCCAGTCCTCGTAACGGCGCCCGGGTAGGACCGGGCAGGAGTCGCCGCAGCCCATGGTGATCACCACGTCCGCGGCTTCGAGCATGTCCATGGTCCACCGCTTCGGTTGTTCGGTCGCGATATCGATGGCCTTTTCGGCCATGGCCGCGATGACGGCGGGGTGTAGTTCGTCGGCAGGTTCAGACCCGCCGGAGTAGACATCGGCCCGGGTGCCGGCGAAGTGTTTGAAGAATCCCATGGCCATTTGGGATCGGCCTGCGTTGTGGGTGCAGAGGAACAGCACGGCGGGCTTTGTGCTCGCCATCAGGCGAGGCTTTCGTGGGTGGCAGGAGCGAATCGTCTTCTCAACGCTAGTGATACGTAGACCAGGGCGACAAGCACCGGCACTTCGATGAGCGGGCCCACGACACCGGCGAGTGCCTGTCCTGAGGTTGCTCCGTAGGTGGCAATCGATACGGCGATGGCTAATTCGAAGTTGTTGCCCGCAGCGGTGAACGCGAGGGTGGTCGTACGTGGGTATCCCAGTCCGAGAACCGCGCCCAAGAGGTAACCACCACCCCACATGATGGCGAAGTAGGCCAGCAGTGGTACCGCGATGCGGAGCACGTCGAGAGGACGGCTGCTGATCTGATGGCCCTGCAGCGCAAAAAGAATGACGATGGTGAACAGCAGGCCGTAGAGCGCCCACGGTCCAATTTTCGGCAGGAACGTCGACTCGTACCAGTCGTGTCCTTTGGCGTTCTCGCCGAAACGTCGGGTGAGATAGCCGGCGAGTAGGGGGATGCCGAGGAAGACGAGCACGGATTTGGCGATCTGCCACGGCGAGGTGCTGATGGCGCTCTGTTGCAGGCCGAGCCAACCGGGGAGAACCGACAGGTAGAACCACCCCAGGGCGGCGAACATGACTACCTGGAAGATGGAGTTGAGCGCGACCAGCACTGCTGCGGCTTCGCGATCACCGCAGGCAACGTCGTTCCAGATGATCACCATCGCGATGCAGCGGGCCAAACCGACGATGATTAATCCGGTGCGGTAGTCGGGCAGATCGGGTAGCAGTAGCCACGCCAACGAGAACATCAACGCGGGTCCGACTAGCCAGTTCAGCACGAGTGAGCTTGCCAGCAGCTTGCGGTCGCCGGTCACGGTGTCCAGTCGGTCATAACGAACCTTGGCCAGCACCGGGTACATCATCACCAGCAGACCGATCGCAATAGGCAGTGAGATCCCGTCAACCTGAACATGATTCAGAGCAACATTGAGCCCGGGAACGAGTCGCCCGAGGAGTAAGCCAACGACCATCGCGATGCCGATCCACACCGGCAGAAGCTGATCGAGCCGCGACAACCTATCCACCGGAGCAGAAGGCGCCTCAGGTTGCGCCAGTCGGCTCACGATTCGCCCGCCGTGTCCTCACTCGTCGCTGTGGCGCAGCATGGACTACCAGCGTCTCTGCCAAATGACTCGGAGTCCGCGAGAACTGTGTACACCTCCCACTTCTCACCGGCGGGTCCGGTCACCCACACCTTGTCCTGGGTTGCGAAGCAGCAGGTCGTGCCGAGTTCCTCGTCGGTGAACATTTCCTCGTTGGTCAGGCGGGCAATCTCGGCGTGGACGGCAGCGCTCGACTCCACCTCGACGCCGAGGTGATTGAGAGTTCCACCGTGGCCACGGTTTTCGATGAGGACGAGCTTCAACGGCGGCGCGGAGACGGCGAAGTTTGCGTAGCCGGGCTTGACCTTGGCAGGCGTGGTGTTGAACAGCTTGGAGTAGAACCCGATGGCCTCGTCGAGGTTGTCAACGTTGAGGGCGAGTTGAACGCGGGACATGGCGGCTCCCTTTACCTCTGTGGCTTATGTCGAACTACTGACTCCCCTGATGATGCCACCTCTTCGATATATGTCAATCCTTGTGGCAAGATGGTGGCATGCCGAAGACGTTGCCCGTGTTGGATGTCTCCACCCCGGTGCGATGCTCGCCCATGGCCGCGGGCCCTATCGATGACAAGGCGGCGCTGGAGATTGCGTTGCGGCTCAAGGCATTAGCCGACCCGATTCGAGTCAAGCTCGTTTCGCTGCTGTTTAGCGCCGATGATGGTGAAGTGTGCAACTGTGACCTCGCCGTAGCGGTTGGCCTCGGTGAATCCACGGTGAGCCATCACCTCACACAGCTACGGCGGGCCGGGTTGGTCGAGTCCGAACGACGCGGCATGAACGTCTACCACCGAGCGCGCCGCGAATCCCTAGCGGCACTGTGCACGGTGCTCGATCCGAACTGCTGCCGCTAGCCTGACCACAGGTGGCCCCAGGTCGTCACCGCCGGCGTAACTGCGAGGCAGTTTGGGCCCTGGCCGATGGATTAAGCCGTCTCGGTAAGTCTAGACTTACCGTTCGTGGTGACTTACGAAGCTGCCGAGGCATGGGCAGCCCTTGCTGATGGCACTCGGCGAGCGGTTTTCAAGCGTCTTGCCGGTGGGCCGATGGCGGTGGGCGAGCTAGCCCACGACCTGCCTGTCAGCAGACCAGCCGTGTCTCAACACCTCAAGGTGCTCAAAAGCGCCGGACTTGTCTTGGACCGTGCCGTTGGCACAAGACGGGTTTATCAACTGAATCCGCAAGGTATCGAGGCACTGCGGACGGAGCTTGACGTGTTCTGGGGCAAGGCTTTGGACGCATACAAACTGATTGCCGATGAAGAAGGACGGGACCGATGAATCCATCAGGAGTCGAGCCGATTCGAAAGAGCATCGTTGTCAACACCGGCGTCGAGCGAGCATTCGCGCTTTTCATCGATCAGTTCGATGCCATCAAGCCGCGCGAACATAACCTGCTGTCCGTTCCCATCGCCGAGACGGTATTTGAGCCGCGCGCCGGTGGACGTGTCTACGACGTGGGTGTCGACGGTAGTCGATGTGAGTGGTCGCGTGTACTCGCCTACGAGCCACCTTCTCGGGTAGTGATTTCGTGGGACATCGGACCAACGTGGCAACTGGAGGCCGATCCGGCCAAGACGAGTGAAGTCGAAGTGCGCTTCATCGCCGAATCCGATGACCGCACTCGGGTCGAACTAGAGCATCGCCACCTTGACCGACACGGTGAAGGCTGGCAAGCAGTGGCCGACGGCGTTGACGGCGATGCTGGATGGCCTCTTTATCTGAGGCGCTACGGCGACCTGGCGGCGGAGGCTTCGTGATGAGCACGGACGACAAATCCCTCATGGACATGGCGTATGACGAGCGGAGTGACCTTGCCGCATTTCTTGACACTCTGACGGCACAGGAGTGGCACGCCCCGAGTCTCTGTGACAAGTGGAAAGTCAAAGATGTTGTTGCGCATGTCGTCAGCTATGAAGAGTTGAGCCCACTTGGGCTGGCCATGCGGTTCGCGAGGGGCTTGGTCGTGCATGCCAACGAGGTAGGCGTACGAGAGTTCGCACCGATGTCGCCCGATGAGTTGGTGCAGTTCCTTCGCCGGCACCTACGCCCGAAGGGACTTACCGCTGGCTTTGGCGGCATGATCGGACTCGTCGATGCAACCGTCCACCACCAGGACATCCGTCGAGCACTTGGACACCCACGCACGGTGCCGGCTCAACGGCTGGAACGTATCCTGCCGCTGGTACCCGGAAATCCACGGCTCGGCGCAGGCCGCCGAATCAAAGGATTACGACTGGTAGCGACCGATGTCGCATGGCGACACGGCGACGGACCAGAAGTTCACGGAACCGG
>NZ_DATNJW010000164.1:0-2743 GCF_035603715.1 Mycobacterium sp.
GACATTCGGTCCGACGATCGCGGTGTTGGGTTTGAGGAAGATCACCGGATCGGCCGGCGCCTCGCCGCCCATCTCGGCGATGTGGTCGGCGTAGTTCTTGCCGATGCAGACCACCTTGCTGGCCAGGATCGGGGCCAGCAATCGGACATCGGCCAGCGGCCAGGAGCGACCTGTGAAAGTCGGGGTGCCGAACGGATGCTCGGCGATCTCGCGGGCGGTCAGCTCGTCGTGCTCGCCCTCGATGGAGACGAACGCGACGCCATCGGGACTGGCAATTCGACCAAGGCGCATTCGCCTGAGCCTAGTGAGCGCCGATCGAGGGCGGCGCAGCCGGGCCCTCGCCGCTTCGGCCCCAGCAATCACATGGCTGTGCGAGCATGGATCGATGCCGACGGACCCGACCGGCACAGTCGGAATCAGCGCGGGCCGACGCTGGTCAATCGTCGTCGTCTCACTTCTCGTGACCGCGAGCGCGTTCATCTTCATCAACGGCGTCGCTTTCCTGATCCCCGCGCTGGAAGAAGACCATGGCACTCCGTTGGCCGAGGCCGGGTTGCTGTCGTCGATGCCGAGCTTCGGCATGGTGGCGACGCTGATCCTGTGGGGCTATCTGCTCGACCGGGTCGGCGAACGCATCGTGCTGACGGTCGGCTCCGCGCTGACCGCGGTGGCCGCTTACGCGGCAACCACGGTCCACACGATGGTGTCTTTCGCCGCTCTGCTGTTCGTCGGCGGTATGGCGGCCGCCAGCTGTAATTCCGCGGGCGGCCGGCTGGTGTCCGGATGGTTCCCGCCCGAGCAACGCGGTCTGGCGATGGGCGTCCGCCAGACCGCGCAGCCGCTCGGAATTGCCTTGGGTGCCCTCGTCATTCCCGAACTCGCCGAGCGCAGCAAGTCCGCGACCGCGGCCCTGATCTTTCCGGCCATCCTGTGCGCGGTGTCGGCGGTGCTCAGCGTCGTGGCCATCACCGACCCGCCACGCAAGGAATGGGACGAGGCCACCAAAGAGGAGCGGGCCAACCCGTACCGCGGATCGTGGGTACTGCGGCGGATCCACGCCGTCTCGGCGCTGCTGATGGTGCCGCAGACGGTGACCGTGACATTCATGCTGATCTGGCTGATCAACATCTACCACTGGTCGATCACCTCGGCAGGCGGGCTCGTCACGCTGTCCCAGCTCCTCGGGGCGGTGGGCCGGGTCCTGGTCGGCCGGTGGTCCGACCGGGTCGGGTCGCGGCTGCGTCCGGTCCGCATCATTGCCGTCGTGGCGGTTTTCGTCCTCGCGGGTTTGGCGCTCGCCGACCAGCTGCGCTCGTCGATCGCCGTACCGCTGATGGTCGCGGCCTCCGTGGTCGCGGTGCTCGACAACGGACTGGAATCCACCGCGATCACCGAATACGCCGGACCGTTCTGGAGTGGGCGCTCTCTGGGCCTGCAGAACACCTACCAACGGTTGATGGCAGCCGGCGCGCCACCGGCCTTCGGTGAGCTGATCGCCGACCACGGTTATCCGCCCGCATTTCTTGTCTGCGGGCTGTTCCCACTGCTGGCGGTGCCGATCGTGCCGGCCAAAACGTTGCCGCCCGGCCTGGAAACTAGAGCGCGGACGCTATCCTTTCGCCGACTTCGGCGGTGGATATCTTTCCGGTCGGGCGACTGGCCAGATGGGACGCCACGGCCCGGTCCACTCGCGCGGCGGCAGCGTCTTCGCCGACGTGGGAAAGCAGCAGCGCCACCGACATGATCGCGGCGGTCGGATCGGCGATCCCCTTACCGGCGATGTCGGGTGCGCTACCGTGCACCGGCTCGAACATCGACGGGTTGGTCCGGGTGGCGTCGATGTTGCCGCTGGCCGCCAGCCCGATACCGCCGCATACCGCAGCGGCCAAATCCGTGATGATGTCGCCGAAGAGGTTGTCGGTGACGATCACATCGAAACGGCCCGGATCGGTGACCAGATGGATGGTCGCCGCGTCGACGTGCTGATAGGCCACCTCGACGTCCGGATACTTCTCGCCGATTTCCTGCACGGTCCGCGACCACAGTGATCCGGCGAACGTCAGCACATTCGTCTTGTGCACCAGGGTCAGATGCTTGCGACGTTGCCTCGCACGTTCGAACGCGTCCGCTACGACGCGGCGGACACCGAACGCTGTGTTGACGCTGACTTCGGTGGCGACCTCATGCGCGGTGCCGGTCCTGATCGCACCGCCGGTGCCGGTGTATGGACCCTCGGTGCCCTCGCGGATCACCACAAAGTCGATGTTGGTGCCGGGCTCGACCCTCAGCGGGCTGCGCACGCCCGGATACAGTCGCGCCGGCCGCAAGTTGACGTGATGGTCCAACTCGAAGCGCAGCCGCAGCAGCAGGCCTCGCTCGAGCACGCCGCTGGGCACCGATGGATCCCCGATCGCACCGAGCAGGATCGCGTCATGCGCCCGCAATTCGCCAAGCGCCGAATCGGGCAGCACCTCGCCGCTGGCATGAAAGCGCTTGGCCCCCAAGTCATAACTGGTCTTCTCCACCCCGGGGAGCACCGCGTCGAGAACCTTGACCGCTTCGGTCACCACCTCCGGACCGATGCCGTCACCGGGGATGATCGCCAGTTTCACGACAGGTCAACGACTTCGAGTTTGTTGGCGGCGACGGCAGAGGCGATCTCCGCGCGAACGTCGGCGGGCACGTCGCGATCCAATCGCAGCAGGATCGTCGCGCCCGGCCCCTCAGCATCCTCGGACAGCTG
>NZ_DATNJW010000165.1:0-4114 GCF_035603715.1 Mycobacterium sp.
GACTACAACCCTCTTGCCGCGTAGTTGTCGGTGGCCCCGGGTATACCCGGGGCTGTGAATCATCACATCGACAACGACCGTTTTCCCGAATGGCAGCCCTTCATCGAGGCCGTGCAACAGCGTGGCCCGCACACCGGCACCTGGTGTGAGGCCTGGACGGTGCGCGACATCGTCATTCACCAGGCCGGCAACGCCGACGAGCTGGCCCGGGTCTTGGGTGCTCACCTCGCGGGCGAGCCGGTGGCGACTCGAAAATTCGAGGAACGCGAAGCGCCGCTGCGGGCGATGAACGACGACGATCTGTGGGTCGCCCTGCACCGAAACATGGCGCGGCTCAACGACGTCGCCGAGGCTGCTGACGACGTGCCCGCTGACACCGACGTTGTGTGGACCGGGCGAACCATGAAGGTGCCGTGGTTCGCCGAGCACATGCGGGAAGAGCTGGTGCTGCATGGGTGGGACATCACCGGAGACGACGCGGCAGCGCAGGCCCGGACGGCGCAGCCCTGGATGACGACCCACAGCGTGTTGGCGGTGGGCAAGCCGCTGCTGGTCAAGGGTGTCAAGCAACTGCGGCCCGGCGAACGCATCGAGGCTCGGCTGCGGGTCGACGGCGCCGACGACGTGGTCGTGAGCGCGGACGCCGAAACCACCACGATCGAGCTCGCCGACCCGGATGGGCCGGCCACGTTGGAAACCGATGCCGCCGCAAGGGTTTTGCTGCTGTGGGGCCGCCGCCCGGCCGACCCATCGCGAATCTGCAGCCGGGTCGGTCCGGAAGCGCTGGGCCGGGTGCGTGCTCTGCTGTCCGGCTACTGAGCCTTAGAGCCGGGCCGCGAGCTCGGTGCCCTGTTTGATTGCCCGCTTGGCGTCCAGCTCGGCCGCGATTGCGGCGCCGCCGATCACGTGCGGGTTGATACCGCCGCGGCGCAGTTCATCTTCCAGCTCGCGGACCGGCTCCTGACCGGCGCAGACCACGATGTTGTCGACCTCGAGCAGCTGCGCTCGCTCGCGCTTCGAGCCGAAGCTGATGTGCAGCCCCTCGTCGGTCACCCGCTCGTAGTTGACTCCGGAAAGCTGATGGACGCCTTTGGCTTTCAGCGAAGCCCGGTGCACCCATCCGCTGGTCTTGCCCAGCCGCTTTCCCTGGACTCCCGTCGTGCGCTGCAGTAGATAGACCTCGCGAGCAGCCGGCGCGGGAATCGGAGTGATCAGTGCACCCGGCGCTTCCCACGGATCGGCCGCACCCCATTCGGCCTTCCACTCTTTGAGGTTCAGCGTTGGTGAGGAGTCGGTGACCAGGAACTCGCTGACGTCAAACCCGATGCCGCCGGCTCCGATCACGGCGACGCGGTCGCCGACCGGCTTGACCTCGGTGATGGCCTCGGCGTAGGTCAGCACCATCGGATGATCGATTCCGGGGATGTTCGGGATTCGTGGGGTCACGCCGGTGGCCAGCACCACATGGTCATAGCCGGACAGCTCGGTGGCCGATGCCCGAATACCCAGCCGCACCACCACGCCGTGGGTTGTCAGCATCGTCCTGAAATACCGAATGGTTTCGTTGAATTCCTCTTTACCCGGGATGCGGCGTGCCATGTCGAACTGGCCGCCGATGTAGTCGTTGGCCTCGAACAGCGTGACGTGGTGGCCGCGGGCGGCGGCGTTCACCGCGGCGGCCAGCCCGGCCGGACCGGCCCCGACAACCGCGATCGAGAGTGCCCGCCGGGTCGGCGACAGCACCAGTTCCGTCTCGCGGCCCGCCCGCGGGTTGAGCAGACACGAGACCGTCTTCTTCACGAAAGCGTGGTCCAGGCAGGCCTGATTGCAGGCGATGCAGGTGTTGATCTCGTCGTCGCGGGCGGCCTGCGCCTTGAGCACCCACTCGGGGTCCGCCAGCAGCGGTCGCGCCATCGAGATCAGCTGCACATGGGTGTCGGCCAGGATCTGTTCGGCCGCCTGCGGCATGTTGATTCGATTGGACGCCACCACCGGGATGTTGACATGGCCGGCGACGGCGTGGCTGATGTCGACGAAGGCGTTGCTGGGTACCGACGTGACGATGGTGGGTACCCGCGCCTCGTGCCAGCCGAAGCCGGAGTTGATCATCGTCGCGCCGGCGGCTTCGACTTCGGTTGCCAGCGAGAGGATGTCGTCCCAGCTCTGACCGCCCTCGACGAAGTCGGCCATCGACATCCGGTAGCAGATGATGAAATCGGATCCGGCCGCCGCGCGTGCGCGTCGTACGATCTCGACCGGGAATCGGTGGCGGTTCTCCGCGCTGCCGCCCCACCCGTCCTTGCGCTTGTTGGTTCGCGGCGCCAAGAACTGGTTGATCAAATATCCTTCACTACCCATGATTTCGACGCCGTCATAACCCGCCTCGCGCGCCAGCTCCGCGCAGCGGGCGAAGTCGTCGATCGTGCTCTGCACACCGCTCGAGGAGAGCCGGCGGGGACGAAACGGGTTGATCGGCGCCTTGATCGACGACGCGCTGACCGAAAGCGGATGGTAGGCATAACGTCCGGCGTGCAGGATCTGCAGCAGGATCTTGCCGCCCGCGTCGTGCACCGCGCTGGTGATGCGGCGGTGTCGGCCTACCTGCCGGGACGAGGTCAGGTCGGAGGCGAACGGCAGCAGCCAGCCGGTTCGGTTGGGGGCGTAGCCGCCGGTGACGATCAGGCCGACGCCGCCGTGTGCGCGTTCGGCGAAATACTCGGCGAGCCGGTCGGTGTGACGGGCGCGGTCCTCCAGGCCGGTATGCATCGAGCCCATGATCACCCGATTGCGCAGCGTCGTGAATCCAAGATCCAACGGGGACAACAGGTTTGGGTAGTTCATCGGTTCTCCTGCGCCACGTTATCGAGCCCGCTGGTCACTTCGTCGAGCCAGTCGACGGTGCTTTCTTCGGCGCGGATTCCGCCGCGCAGCACCAGATACTGATGTAATGCGTTGCCGTGCAACGCAGTCGGATCGGGGAACTGTTTCTTCTCGAAGCCGCGGTAGGTGTCCAGCAGCTCGGCCCGTTCGGCGCGCAGCGCGGCGACCTGCGCGCGCAGCGCGGTGGGATCTCCGAAGGCGGCGCCGCGCAACTTGACGGCGACTTCACGAGTGCGGTTGTCGCTGAGCGCACCACCGCGCCCGGACCCTGGCCGCAGCGGCGCCGCGATCCAGCGCGCCAATTCGGCCCGGCCGGCATCGGACACGGTGTAGACCTTTTTGTCCGGCCGCCCGCGCTGCGCGACCACGGTCGCTGATACCCAGCCGTCGTCTTCCATCGTCCGCAGGGTGCGGTACATCTGCTGGTGGGTGGCGGTCCAGAAGTAACCGATCGAGCGATCGAACCGGTGTGTCAGCTCATAGCCGGAGCCGGACTGTTCGCACAGCGACACCAGGATCGCGTGGGGAAGTGCCACCGGCGCAGCATAAGAACACCGAACCCCGCTATGCAACTAGTTGCACTGCAGCGACGCGCATAGTGGCCTGGTGCTTGCGTTGTATATGCAACGTCTAGTATCAGTAACCAAGACATCGCGCCGCCGGGAAGTGCCTTCACCAGTAGGCTCGGCACCGACCGGCTTTAGTCAAACAGCCAGCTGGAGACCGTGAGGAGACCTTCGTGACGTACACGATCGCCGAACCATGCGTCGACCTCAAGGACAAGGCCTGTATCGAGGAATGTCCGGTCGATTGCATTTACGAGGGCACTCGGATGCTGTACATACACCCCGACGAATGCGTCGACTGCGGTGCCTGCGAGCCGGTCTGCCCGGTCGAGGCGATCTACTACGAGGACGACGTTCCCGACCAGTGGGGCCAGTACACCCAGATCAACGCGGATTTCTTCGCTGAACTCGGATCGCCCGGTGGCGCGGCCAAGGTCGGCATGACCGAGAACGACCCACAGGTCGTCAAGGATCTGCCGCCGCAAGCTCACGACGACTGAGCAGCCTGGTGAACCGCCGGCGACTGTCGGCGACATTGCCGGAGTTCCCGTGGGACACCCTGGCCGACGCGACCGCGCTGGCCAAGTCGCATCCGGGCGGCATCGTCGACCTATCGGTCGGCACGCCGGTCGACCCCGTTGCGCCGATAATCCGTCACGCGCTGGCCT
>NZ_DATNJW010000166.1:0-3049 GCF_035603715.1 Mycobacterium sp.
CGTGGCGCCGAGCAGAAAGCCCCGCGACATCTGATCGGCGGCGGCCCACAGGCCATCGCCGGTGCGCTGGAAGCCGAACATCGAATAGAAGATGTAGATCGGGATCATCGGCTCGTTGTGAGTCGAATACGAGGTGCCCGCCGCGGTGAACGAGGCGACCGATCCGGCTTCGTTGATGCCCTCGTGCAGGATCTGGCCGATCTCGCTTTCCTTGTAGGCCAGCATGAGGTCGGCGTCCACAGCGGTGTAGAGCTGGCCGTTGCGGTTGTAGATCTTCAGCGACGGGAACCACGAGTCCATCCCGAACGTGCGTGCCTCATCAGGGATGATCGGGACGATCCGCGGGCCGATTTCCTTGTCGCGCAACAGTTCTTTGAACGTACGTACCGTGGCCATGGTGGTGGCCACTTCCTGGTGGCCAGAGCCCTTTTTCAGCGCTCCGTAGGCCTCGCGTCCGGGCAACCGCAGCGTCTTGGTTTTGGTGCGCCGCTCGGGTACGAAGCCGCCCAGTGCGTGTCGCCGCTCCAGCAGGTAGCGAATCTCGGGGGCTTCCGGGCCGGGGTGGTAGTACGGGGGTAGGTAGGGGTCCTGCTCGATTTGGGCGTCGCTGATCGGGATCCGGATGGCGTCGCGGAAGTCCTTGAGGTCTTGCAGCGCAAGCTTTTTCATCTGATGCGTCGCGTTGCGGCCCTGGAAATGCGCGCCCAGCGAATAGCCCTTGATGGTCTTGGCCAGGATCACCGTCGGCTGACCGTGGTGATCGACGGCGGCCCGGTAGGCGGCATAAACCTTGCGGTAATCGTGACCACCTCGCTTGAGGTTCCAGATCTCGGCGTCGGTCATCTGCTCCACCAGTGCCTTGGTGCGCGGATCGCGGCCGAAGAAGTGATCCCGCACGTAGGCACCGTCGTTGGCCTTGTAGGTCTGGTAGTCGCCGTCGGGCGTGGTGTTCATCAGGTTCACCAGCGCGCCGTCGCGATCGGCGTGCAGCAGTGCATCCCACTCGCGGCCCCACACGACCTTGATCACGTTCCAGCCCGCACCCCGGAAGAACGACTCCAACTCCTGGATGATCTTGCCGTTGCCGCGCACCGGGCCGTCGAGACGCTGCAGATTGCAGTTGACGACGAAGGTCAGGTTGTCCAGGCCCTCCAGCGCGGCGACGTGGGCCAGGCCACGGCTTTCCGGCTCGTCCATCTCGCCGTCACCGAGAAACGCCCACACGTGCTGATCGGAGGTGTCCTTGATGCCGCGATCGTGCAGGTAGTGATTGAACCGGGCTTGATAGATCGCGTTCATCGGGCCCAGCCCCATCGACACCGTGGGGAACTCCCAGAAGTCGGGCATCAGCCGCGGGTGCGGGTAGGACGGCAGCCCGCCGCCGGGATGGCTGTGTTCCTGCCGGAAACCGTCGAGTTGGTCGGTGGACAGCCGGCCCTCCAGAAACGCCCGTGCGTAAATGCCGGGGGAGGCGTGGCCCTGAATGAATACCTGGTCGCCACCGCCGGGATGCGATTTGCCGCGGAAGAAATGGTTGAAGCCGACCTCATAGAGGGCCGCCGACGATGCATAGGTCGAAATATGACCGCCCACACCGACTCCCGGGCGCTGGGCCCGGTGCACCATGATGGCGGCGTTCCATCTGATCCAGGCCCGGTAGCGGCGTTCGACGTCCTCGTCGCCGGGGAACCAGGGCTCCATCTCGGTCGGGATGGTGTTGACGTAGTCGGTCGATGTCAGCGACGGCAGGGCCACCCGCTGCTCGCCGGCCCGCTCCAGCAACCGCAGCATCAGATAACGCGCCCGCGACGGCCCCGAGCGCTCCAGCAGCTCATCGAAGGACTCCAGCCACTCGGCGGTTTCCTCCGGGTCGATGTCCGGCAGATACGACGCAACACCTTCACGAATCACCCGCACACGGTCGGGTTCACTTGTGCCGGTTGGATTCTTCGCCAGATCATGGCGGACGAATTCGGTGGTCAACGCACTACTCCTTATGTGACGGCTGGTCGGCTTGTGGCTGATCGAGCCGTCGCGGATTGACGTCTTTGGTTGTGGTCGGTGCTGTGACCCTTGTCGGGGTTGCTCCTATCGTGCCGCACCGGGTGTCACCCCGCGTAGTCCCTATGGAGGGTTGCCACGGTCGCTACCCGGTAACGTCTTAACCTGTGCGGATCGGATCGATTGGATGGCCCGGCTGGGGCGGTGCTGCGCGGGCGGCGGGCTGCGTCGCCGCCGTCCTGATCGCCGTCGTCGGGTGCACGACCGTCACCGACGGCACGCCGGGCGCCGACATGGCGATCGCTCCGGCTTATCGCGCCTCGGTCTCCGCGTCGGTGTCGGCCTCGATCGCTACCTCGAGCGTCAGGGAGTCGCGGCGTCAGCAGCAGCTGACCACCCAGGCCGTCGTCAAGGTGTGCGAGTCGTTCGTCACCAGCAGCAAAGAGGCCGTCGACCGGGTGAACGACTTCGTCGCCGCCTACAACCGGGGCGGCGACACCTCGGCTGCCGAGCAGCCCGCGATCGACGCGCTCACGCACAGCGCCGACGCGGTCGAAGGCGACAGCAACGGCCCGCTGTCGCAGCAATTGCGGGAAGCCCTGAACGCCTACAACGACGCCGCCCGCGGCGTGGCGAACGCGATTCGCGCGCATTCCGGCATCGACCAGTTCAATCAGCGGGTCAATCTGCTCAACGACGCCAAGGGCGAAGCCGTCAAGCGTTGTCGGGCGTCCCTTTGAGTCGGCGGATGTGCAACGCTACGGGCTGTGCGACGATAAATTGCATCGCAGGGCGTGTTTCACGCTGGAATGGCTTGGAACTGACAAGGAGGTCGCACGGTGGTCGCGGCGGATGACGCCCCGGGTTATGCCGGCAAACTGGGCATCCAAAGAGGGCAGGTTGTCCAAGAGTGGGGTTGGGACGAGGACACCGACGACGATATCCGCGCCGACGCGGAGGATGCGTGCGGTGGCGAGTTGCTCGACGAAGACACCGATGAGGTGGTCGACATCGTCTTGCTGTGGTGGCGCGACGGCGACGGCGACCT
>NZ_DATNJW010000167.1:0-2091 GCF_035603715.1 Mycobacterium sp.
CGTTTTCGACGACCTCCCGTGATTGGCGCCGGACGCGTTTAGGGGCGCGCCGCAGGTTCGCCAAAACACCGGCGATGGTGCCGGTTTCAGGGCGGGGCGGTCGGTTGGGTGCCATCGCTCAGGCGGATGAGCTCACGCGCACGGCTGCATGTTCGACCGCGTCGTAGTCGGCGTACTGGAAATCTCGCATCTGCTGAAGATACTGGGTGGCGAACCCCGGGTACATCGACACGTTGCGTCCGTCCTTGGTCAAATACCAACTGCTGCAACCCGACATCCACGTCGTCTTGGTGAGTCGCCGCTGGATGCGTTCGTTGTAGCGGCGCTGCACATCGTGACGGACATCGAGGTAGCGCAGATCGCTGTCCAAGATGGTGGTGATACCGCGGACGGCGTAGTCGAGCTGGCCCTCGATGTAGACCAGCAGCGAATTGTGTCCGGGGCCGGAGTTCGGGCCGGTCATGAAGAACAGGTTCGGATAGCCGTGCGCACTGGCGCTCTTGTAAGCCTGTGCGCCGTCGGCCCATTCGTCGCTCAACGATCGTCCGCCCAGGCCGGTGACCGGGAACGGCGGGCCGGTCAGATGCACGTCGTAACCGGTGGCGAACACGAGGCAGTCCAGATGGTGCTCGATGCCGTCGCTGGTGCGAAGGCCAACCGGGCTCAATGTGGCGATCGGCCAGTCGATCAGCTTGCAGTTGTCGCGCTGCAGGGCGGGGTAGTAGTCGCTGGAGACCAGCATTCGCTTGCAGCCCGGAGTGAAGTCGGGTGTGAGCTGGCGGCGCAGCCACGGGTCTTTGACCTGACGGTTCAGGTGCATCTTGCCGAGCCGGGCGACCACAGATGTCAACGGGGTGTTCCACACCAGCGCAGTCGCGCTTGCCTCATGGCCCCAGTACAGCGCTTGGCGCGCAAGCTGTTGCACCGCAGGGGCTTTGGCGAAGACCGTCTGGACAGCTGGCGGCGTCGCGAAATCGAAGCGGGGGAGCACCCAGCCCGGGGTGCGCTGGAATACCTTCACGAAATCGGCCTGCTTGACCAGTTCGGGGATGATCTGGATCGCGCTGGCGCCGGTCCCGATGACACCGACCCGCTTTCCGGTGAAGTCATAGTCCTTGTCCCACCGGGCACTGTGGATCTTGTGGCCTTCATAGGAATCGATGCCCCGCATGTCAGGGAAGCTGGAATCCGGTAGCGGCCCAGACGCCAGGATCACCGTGCGGGCGCGAAAACGCTTGCGGCTGGCGGTGGTTGCGGTCCAGACGCCGGCGTCGGAGTCAAAGGACAGTCCGGTGACTTCCTGACCGAACTGAATGCGGCGACGGATGTCGAACCGATCGGCCATGTCCTCGATGTGGTTGCGGATTTCGCCGGCCGGCGAATAGGTTCGCGACCAGGTCGGGTTCTTGACAAACGAGAACGAGTACAGCAACGACGGGATATCGCAGCTGGCACCCGGATAGCTGGTGTCCCGCCAGGTTCCGCCGACGCGGTCGCCGCGCTCCAGGATGATGACGTCGTCGACGCCGGCTTGGGCCAGCTTGATCGCTGCGCCAAGGCCGCTGAACCCGGCTCCAACGATCAGCGTGGCATGAGTGGCTGTTTTCGCCATGGTCATGCCGCCGGCTCGTGAGTGACTTCTCGAACCCAAGTAGGCACCGACGGCAATAGGGGCCGCGGATACCGGTCGGAAAGCCACACCATCGAATTGGCCAGCAGATGGTATGGGTGGCGCGGGTTGGTGACCACGCCGGCGTAGCGCCTCAGGAATCGATAAGTCGGTACTCGACTGGTGTGCTGTCCGCGGTCGCCGAGCTCTTTGAAGCGTTTCACGGCCTTGTACAGCCGCTCGGGCTCCATGCCCATGGCGGTGATCTCGTTGCGGATCCGGTTGATCAGCGGTGCACCCATGATCGCTAAGATGATGAGACCCGGAGTGGTGTTGCGGCCGACGAAGTCGATCAGCAGCCGTCGGATCTTCGCGTGCCCGATCAGGTCCAGAACCTCGAAATCAACGACTAGATGCCGTGATTCGTCGTTGTTGATCTTCTCGAACACCTGGCGACACACCGGGTCGTGTACCTCGTCGAG
>NZ_DATNJW010000168.1:0-7211 GCF_035603715.1 Mycobacterium sp.
TGCTGGACAAGCACCCCGATCGGGTCGTCGAGAAGGCGATCGTCGGCATGATCCCCAAGAACAAGCTCGGCCGCCAGATCAAGCGCAAGCTGCACGTCTACGCCGGTCCGCAGCATCCGCACGCTGCTCAGCAGCCGACTCCGTACGAGATCAAGCAGGTGGCCCAATGACAGAGACCGCAGGAACCGAGACCGAGACCGAGGTCGTGGTCGAAGAAACCGTCGAGACCGCTGAGCCCGCCGCGGCCGCAGCGCCGGCCCCGCGCGAGGACATCGTCATCGAGCGTCCGATCCAGACCGTCGGCCGCCGCAAGGAAGCCGTCGTGCGGGTCCGTCTGGTGCCCGGCAGCGGCAAGTTCGACCTGGACGGCCGCTCCCTGGAAGCCTACTTCCCGAACAAGGTGCACCAGCAGCTGATCAAGGCGCCGCTGGTCACCGTCGATCGGGCCGAGAGCTTCGACATCTTCGCCCACCTGGACGGCGGCGGCCCCTCCGGCCAGGCCGGCGCGCTGCGCCTGGCGATCTCGCGGGCATTGATCCTGGTCCAGCCCGAGGACCGGCCGGCGCTGAAGAAGGCCGGCTTCCTGACGCGTGACCCGCGTGCCACCGAGCGCAAGAAGTACGGCCTGAAGAAGGCCCGTAAGGCGCCTCAGTACAGCAAGCGCTGATCCAGGCGGCGATCACGGCCGCGTACCGGTTGGGTGGCACTCCGGCCAATCCCCATGTCGTGTGTGTGCGCGGTCACCAACTGTGAGAGGTTTGTCCGCATGGGTCGACTATTCGGCACTGACGGCGTCCGCGGGGTCGCCAATCGCGAGCTCACCGCCGAGCTCGCGTTGGCCCTCGGCGCCGCGGCCGCACGGCGGCTGACCAGGTCGAACAGCGGACGGCGGCCCGTCGCGGTGATCGGCCGCGACCCCCGCGCAAGCGGCGAGATGCTGGAAGCCGCCGTAATCGCGGGCCTGACCAGTGAGGGCGTCGACGCGCTGCGGGCCGGTGTGCTGCCGACCCCGGCCGTGGCCTACCTGACCCACGCCTACGACGCCGACTTCGGCGTGATGATCTCCGCGTCGCACAACCCGATGCCCGACAACGGCATCAAGATCTTCGGTCCCGGCGGGCACAAGCTCGACGACGCGACCGAAGACCAGATCGAGGATCTGGTCGCAACCGGCCCGGGTCTGCGTCCGGTCGGCGCGGAACTCGGCCGGGTGATCGACGCCGAGGATGCGCTGGACCGCTATCTCCGGCAGGTCGGCAAGGCCGGCACTGTCCAACTCAACGGGCTGACCGTGGTGGTCGACTGCGCGCACGGCGCCGCCTCGGCGGCCGCACCGCGTGCCTACCGCGCCGCCGGTGCGCGCGTCATCGCTATCAACGCCGAACCCAACGGCCTCAACATCAACGACCGCTGCGGCTCGACGCATCTGGACGTGCTGCGCGCAGCCGTCCTGCACCACGGCGCCGACCTCGGCCTGGCCCACGACGGCGATGCCGACCGGTGCCTGGCTGTCGATGCCGCCGGTGAGATCGTCGACGGCGACGCGATCATGGTGATCCTCGCGCTGGCGATGCAGGAGTCCGGCGAGCTGGCCGGTAACACGCTGGTCGCCACCGTGATGAGCAATCTCGGGCTGCACCTGGCGATGCGGGCCGCCGGAGTCGAGGTTCGCACCACCAGCGTCGGCGACCGGTATGTGTTGGAAGAGCTGCGATCTGGTCCGTTCAGCCTCGGCGGCGAGCAGTCCGGACACATCGTCTTGCCCACGTTGTCCACCACCGGTGACGGCATTCTGACCGGTCTGCGGCTGATGTCGCGAGTGGCCCAGACCGGCGAATCGCTGGCCAGCCTTGCCTCGGCGATGCACACCATGCCGCAGGTGCTGATCAACGTCGGGGTTGCCGACAAGGTCGCTGCCGTTGCCGCGCCGTCGGTACGCGACGCCGTTCAGCAGGCCGAAGACGAACTGGGCGACACCGGTCGAATTCTGTTGCGCCCCTCCGGAACCGAACAGATGATCCGGGTCATGGTGGAAGCCGACGACGAGCACGTCGCTCACCGCCTTGCCGCCCACGTCGCCGACATGGTGCGCGCCACACACTAGGCGGAACCGTCCGGCGACGCGTCGCGTCGAACCCGGTATGGCACAACGAGACGCATTCGTCGACGCTGCGGCGGTGCACGCTGTTGCGGACCGATTCGACGACGCAGCACATCTCATCGACGGCGCGGTGCGCACCCAGTTCGGCAGGTTGGCCTTCGACGGCACCACGTCCGGGCGCGCATACATCGGTCAGGGTGATGCACTGCGGTTTGCGCTGCATCGGCGCGCTGGTGAGCTCATGCAGTGGGCGCGGGCCAGTATGGAGGTCGGGGCTGCCTTGCGGGCCAGTGCTATTCGCTACGCCGACGCCGACCAACTAGCCGCCGCACGGATCGGCTGACCATGGCCGACCGGTTCGATGTCAGCGCGCGGCTGGCCGAGGGCAGGCCCGCGGTCGAGCACACCCAGACCTATGTCGACGCATGCCACCAGCTCGGCTATCAGCAGCCCGACCTCACCGCGCACACGTCACAGGTTTGGGACTGGTACGACGCCGAAGTCGGTCTTGACCTGCGGATACTCGACGACGACACCGGCGCGCTTCGTGCCGCGGTCAACGCGATCGAGGAGGCGCTGTGGGTACAGCGCACACAGGTCACCGAGCTCGCGATTGCGTGGCGGGGTTCGGGCGCGGACACCGCGACGCGGTTTCTCCAGCGCCACTGCGACGTCGCTGCCGAGGTGGCCGCACATGTCAGCGCTGCCGCTGAGCGCTATGCCGCCCTGCGTGACGACGTGTGGAAGTCGGTCGACGGCAAGGTCGCAAACGCGGTCGCTATCGATGAGCGCCGAGCAGCGGAACGGTCGTCCTGGCTGGCCGCTTGCCACTCCGTGACGGCGGGGACGGGGGACCGGTCGACGGCCGAAGAGGTAATTCGTCGGCAGGTTAAACGCTATGTGGACAACGACATTCGCAACGACTGGATCGCCGCGATGGGCGCTGGCTCGGCGTCGGTGGCGGCGTCCTACGACGAGGCTATCCACGCGTTGGCATCGACGTCCGAAGTGCGTTTCGATATTCCGGGCGACTTCGGCCCGAGTTGGCAACCGGCCTTCGAGCAGCGCCCAGCCCCCGAGGCGACACCGACGACGTCCCTGCCGGCCGAGCCGGCGCCAACCGTGCCCGCCGCAGCGCCGGCGGTTCGGCCACCGGCAACTCCGGAGCCGCAGACACTTTCGACCGACGGGATCGACGATGCGGCAACGATGCCGGCCGATTTAGCGGCGCCGCTTGGCGATCCCAGCGGGCTGTCCACCGGTGCAGGCAATCTCGGCGGGCCTGGCGGGGTCGCGGGCGGCATTGGTGGTGTCGTCGGAAGCATCGTCGACAGTATCGGCAGCATTCTCGGCTCATTGGCCGGCGGGCTCGGCGATGGCTCCGGGTCTGGCCCTTCCCTGGCCGATGAGGCGTTGAACGATGACGCGCTGACCGATGACCCCCTGGACCCGGACGACGACGACACGCAGGATGACGCAGACAGCGACGATAAGGCTGAGCCGGTGAGCGTCGACGACGTCGAAGCAGCCGAACAGCCAGTCGATCCGGTCACCGAAAATGCACCGACGACAAGCGATTCTGTGGCCGAACCGGTTGGGCAGCCACTTGATCCGCAGCCACCGGCTGGGCCGCCGGATGATCAGCCCGCACCGGCTGCCGCGCAGCCAACCGATGAATCGACACCGTGTGAGATCGCCGAGGATGAACTACCTCAAGCAGGGCAGTGACGCCAACGCTCAGCCCTTGAGTAGCGCGACGAACTTCTCTTCGGGGCTTAGGGGCGCGGCCTCGTCTCCCAACGGGAGGGTCCTGGGAAGTTGCACGTCGGGGTCGGCGAAGTCGCTATATGTCTTGTCGCCGGTCAGCGCATAAAGCAGGTAGCCGGTCAGCAGCGCGCGGGTCGTCTTCTGCGTCTTGCGATCTGGAGCCCCCAAGCCCAACGCCGTGGTCAACCGACGGCCCTCGGCCAGCCCGGTGGGCTGTGCTTTGGCGACGATACGCAGCGTCGCGGTGTCCCAGGCTTGCCAGAGTTCGATGGCGTTGGAGCGCAATGCTTTTGCAGATCCTGGCGCGCTGAACACCACACCCGGTACGTTGAGCGTCGAGGCCGGCTGCTCGGCCGGCGGGTTGGTCATCGCGGGGTAGAGGGCGACGACGGCTTGGGGCTTGGCCTTCATCCCGGCGGCGGCGAATACCGCTGCCGAGGCGCCGAAGCCGTGACCGATCACGCCGAGTTTGCCGGGATGCACGCTGATTTGGCCGGGCCCGAGTCGGACTCCGGCGGCGATATCGAGCGCGGTGCCCAAGTCGAAGGCCAGGTTCAACACCGACGGCGCCACCCCGCGCTCGGTGTCGGGTGCCGCCGCGACGATGCCCCACGACGCCAGGTGCTCGAGCAGCCCGGTATAGCGCGCGACCCCGGTGAGCCAGTCGTGGCCGAACGCCACGCCGGGCAAGTTGAAACCGGAATCGGGCGTGTAAACCGCGCCGGGTAATCCCGCGAAGGCCAAGTCGCCGCGCAACACTCGGTGCGGCCCACGTCGCGCAAGGGCGCCGACGAGCTTGCGGGTCTTTGCCACCCGTTGACGGTATCGCACGTCAGCATCGGCCCGATTGCCTTGCCTTACTGGCGCGCCAGCCGATATCAAGCTGATTGACAGCAAGTAGCCAGCTAAAACGCCGAGAAGGCCGGTTTCGCCGGTCCGACGAAGTGGTACGACGGTGCCATGAAGATGAAACGAATCGCAGCTGCCACCGCCATCACCGCGGGCTTGGGTCTTGCCGGTATCGGCACCGCGAGCCTGGCCGAAGCCCAGCCGAGCGCCCCGTTGCCCGATTACCACTGGTGTCCGGGGCAGTTCTGGGACCCGGGCTGGGGTCACAACTGGGACGGGGGCCGCTGCCACGACGACTTCTACTTCGACGGTGAACCGCACGACCAGGGCCACTGGCACGGCTATGGCCCGTGGCATCCGTGAGCCAGCCAACGATCCGGTAAGTGCAGCCGTCCCACTTTGGGGCGGCTGCCCTACTTGGTGGATCGTTCGCAGACCAGGCCGCTTACGCCACCGTCAACGCCCGGTTGCGCTCAGTATTGAATCCCATTAAATACCAATGTTATTCACAGCAACTCATAACAAATTTTGCGGGCTAAAGGTTTAGCTGCATAGTCCCGGGTGGTACCAAGAACGAGTGATAAACATCAAACGAATCGCAGCTGCGACTGCCATCGTCTCGGGTCTTGGACTTGCCGGCGTTGGCGCGGCGAGCGTCGCTGAGGCCCAGCCGATGGCCCCGTTCCCGGACTATCACTGGTGTCCGGGACAGTTCTGGGACCCGGGCTGGGGAGGCAACTGGGACTGGGGCCGCTGCCACGATGACGGCTACTTCGACGGTGAACCCCGCGACCAGGGCCACTGGCATGGTCAGGGCCCCTGGCAAGGCGGTCCCGGTTGGGATAACCGCGGCCCGGGTTGGGACAACCACGGCCCAGGCTGGGATAACCATGGCCCCGGCGGCCCCGGTTGGGCTGACCACCACGGCCGGTAGACCGGTAGTCGCCAGCCTCGAAAAAATCCATAAATAGCCGACCTCTTGCAGGTCAGCAGCGTGCAGCCGTCCCAGTTGGGGCGGCTGCACTGCCTTGTCGGGACCCTTGGTGGGCGCCTGGGACCCCGAGACTGCACTACCCTGGTGGGCTATGTGCGGAATCGTCGGCTACGTCGGGCATCAGCCTGCCCTTGGCGTTATTGTCGACGCGCTGCGCCGGATGGAGTACCGCGGCTACGACTCTTCGGGCGTAGCGCTGGTCGACGGAAACGGCAATCTGACAGTCCGTCGGCGCGCCGGCCGGTTGGACAACCTGGAGAGCGCGCTCGCCGAGACCGACCCCGCAGCCCTGGCCGGAAACACAGGCCTGGGGCACACACGCTGGGCCACGCATGGACGTCCCACCGACCGCAACGCTCACCCACACCGCGACGCGGCGGGCAAGATCGCCGTCGTCCACAACGGCATCATCGAGAACTACGCGACCCTGCGCCACGAGCTCGAAGCCGCCGGTGTCGAGTTTGCCAGCGACACCGACACCGAGGTCGCTGTCCACCTGGTCGCCCACGAGTACCACCACGGCGAGACGGCGGGCGATTTCACCGCTTCGGTGCTGGCCGTGCTGCGCCGCCTCGAGGGCCACTTCACCGTGGTGTTCGCCAACGCCGACGAGCCTGGGACCATCGTCGCCGCGCGCCGGTCCACGCCGTTGGTGGTCGGCATCGGCGACGGCGAAATGTTCGTCGGCTCCGACGTCGCCGCCTTCATCGGTCACACCCGCGACGCGGTCGAACTCGGTCAGGACCAGGCCGTCGCGATCACCGCCGACAGCTACCGGATCACCGATTTCCACGGCAACGAGGACGTCGAATACCGGGAGTTTCATATCGACTGGGATTTGGACGCCGCCGAAAAGGGTGGCTACGAGTACTTCATGCTCAAGGAGATCGCCGAGCAGCCGACGGCGGTCGCCGACACTCTGGTCGGGCACTTCGTGGACGGCCGCATCGTGCTGGACGAGCAACGGCTCTCCGATCAGGAACTGCGCGAGATCGACAAGGTTTTCGTCGTTGCCTGTGGCACCGCTTACCACTCCGGGCTGCTGGCCAAATACGCGATCGAGCACTGGACCCGGCTGCCCGTCGAGGTGGAGCTGGCCAGCGAGTTCCGCTACCGCGACCCGGTACTGGACCGCAGCACGCTGGTGGTTGCGATCTCGCAGTCGGGGGAGACCGCCGACACCCTGGAGGCCGTGCGGCACGCCAAGGAGCAGAAGGCCAAGGTCTTGGCGATCTGCAACACCAACGGCTCGCAGATCCCGCGGGAATGCGATGCGGTGCTCTACACCCGGGCCGGCCCGGAAATCGGTGTGGCGTCAACGAAGACGTTCCTGGCCCAGATCGCCGCGAACTACTTGGTCGGGCTCGCGCTCGCGCAGGCCCGCGGGACCAAGTACCCCGACGAAGTCGAACGCGAATTCCGCGACCTGGAGTCGATGCCCGATCTGGTGGCCCGCGTGATCGCCGAGGTCGCGCCGATTGCCGAGCTGGCCCACCGGTT
>NZ_DATNJW010000169.1:0-5338 GCF_035603715.1 Mycobacterium sp.
GATCTTCGGCGGCGACTTCTGAGCCTTCGGGGACTTCGCCTTTTTCGGTTGCTTTGTCTTGGCCGAGGTGTCGTCGGCAGATCCGTTGTTGGTCATGCTGTTGAATCGTAAGGCCGTGAGCTGCTTCTTTCTCCCCGAGCAGCGTTTCTACTGCGCGGCTTCCAGCAGTTCATCGAGCGATTCGCCCAGTAACACCGGCAGTACGTCGACGTCGCTCATCGCTTCCCGATCGGCGTTGATGCCGAAATACAACATGCCGTTGTAAGACGTCACGCCGATGGCCAGCACCTGGTTGTTCAACAGCGGCGGCACGGCATAGGTCTCCAACAACTTTGCACCGGCGACATACATTTGCGACTGGGCGCCCGGCGCGTTGGTGATCAACAGGTTGAACAAACGCGGTGACAAGCCGGTGGCGACGCGAATTCCCATGGCGTGCAAGGTCGGCGGCGCAAAACCCGACAGCGTAACGATGGTGCGGGCGTCGACCAGGCTGCTCGCCGTTGGATTGGATTCGGTGTCGTGGGCGATCTGCGACAGCCGCACCACCGCGTTGCCCTCCCCGACCGGCAGGTCGACCAGAAACGGCGCGACCTGGCTGATCGCCTGCCCCCGGCCCGACGAGTCGAATGTTTCGTCGACGTAGACCGGCAACGGCGCCATGGCCCGCACTGTCGCTGCCGGCGCGGCCGACTCGCCGCGGGACAACAGCCAGTTGCGCAGCGCACCGGTGATCACCGCCAGCACCACATCGTTGACATCGCAGTTGTAGCGCGACCGAATCGCCCGATAGTCGTCAAGTCGGCCGCGCGCGACCGTCAGCCGTCGATTGCGCGACACCGTGGTGTTGAGCGGGCTGCTGGGGGCGTTGCCGCGCGCCAACGTCCGGGCGACATCGAACATCCTCCGGCCGGCGTCCACCAGCTGTCCGGAGTTGGTCAACAGATCGGTGACCCCGCTGCGGACGGCGTTCAGCTGCGCCTGCGGGCGGGTGGCCCAGTCACCGATCGCGCGCAGCATCAGCTCCACGTTGCCCGGCTCGCGTGCCGGCACCCAGATGTCCTCGGCGAACGGCGGCGGACGACGATTCCGATCGGCGATGACATGGCTGATCTCGACCGCGCCCATGCCGTTGATCAACGCCTGATGCGACTTGGTGTACAGGGCCAGGCGGTTGTTGGCCAAGCCCTCTACCAGGTACATCTCCCAGAGCGGGCGCGTCTTGTCCAGCGGGCGGGCGGCCAGCCGGCCAATCAGCTCGTGGAGCTGCTCGTCGCTGCCCGGCGACGGGAGCGCAGAGCGCCGGACGTGGTAGGTGATGTCGAAATCGCGGTCGTCGACCCAGACCGGCCGGGCCAGCCGCATCGTCACTTCGCGGACCTTCTGCCGGTACCGCGGCACCTTCGGCAGCTGCCGCTCAACGGTGGCCAGCAACGTCTCGTAGCTCAACCCGGCCCGCGGCTGACGCAGAATCGACAGCGAGCCCACGTAGAGCGGTGTCGCCGAATTCTCCAGGTCGTAGAAGGAGGCGTCCGAAGCGGACAACCGGGTCACGTCGCCTCTCCCCTTTACCTGCCTTGCGAATCGGTCTACCGACCAATATGCCGCACACGGTAACGGTCCCCAGCGGCCCGGCGCAGCGCGGGTACGCGGATGCGGCGATTGTGCGATGATCGTCACACTCGTCTGCCACTCTCCAGCAGGCTGGCTTCTCGGGCCCTTCGGAATTCGCGGGAGAGTGTGGTGTCGACCAGTTCACGCCCATCGGAACAGACGACGTTTGCGGTCACCAATGTGGTCGATTGCGAGCCTCCGGCCCGTGACGTCCGGCAGTGCCGATCACCCTCACCGACCGCGCTGCGACGACGCAATGTACATGTGCCACAACGGCATTCGAGCCAACGTCCGCAACCCGCGCCAGCGCTGTCGGCGGCGATGCGCCAGGCGGCACGTTTCGCCGACGCCGCGCTACGCCGCGTGCTGGAAGTGATCGACCGCCGCCGCTCGATCTCCCAGCTGAACGGCCTGCTCGCCGCCGGACTCGTCGATTCGGTGCTGTCGGCCAATCGACTGGCCGATGCCGATGGCGGGGTGGCGATGTTGCGCCGGGTGCGACTGCAGGCGGTGGGCAGTCCGGACGGGTTCGCTGCGGCCGAGGTGTTCGGCAGCTACAGCCGTGGGCGCCGCATGCATGCCATCGCCTGCCGCATCGAGCGGATGGGCTCGGGACCCTGGCAGGTGGTTGCGCTGCACATCGGTTAGGCGGCCTCCCGGGCACGGGAGGGCAGTGGGGCGCCGCCTAACCGGGCGAGCACCGGCCCGATCACGGCGACGACGAACACATACGACATCGCCACCGGGGCCAGGCCGGCTATCGACGCCCCGGCCAGGCCGATGATGATCAACGAGAATTCGGCGCGAGCGATCAGGGCAGTGCCGGCGCGCAGTTGGCCGCGGCGGGCCACGCCGTCGCGCCGCGCGGCGAAGATCCCGGTTGCCACCTTGGACGCACTGGTCACCACGGCCAGGGCAATCGCCGCCGGAAGCGCAGGAGCCAGCGTGTGCGGATCGACCCCGATCCCGACCCCGAGAAAGAACACCGCGGCGAACAGATCGCGCAACGGCCCCAACACTTTCCGGGCGCGGTCTGCCGTGTCGCCGGTCAACGTCAGACCCACCAGGAACGCACCGACGGCAGCCGACGCGTGCACCTCTTCGGCCAGCGCGGCAACGATCAGCGTCACCCCGAGGACGCGCAGCAGCAACTGCTCGGAATCCTCGGATCCCACCAGCCGGCCGAAGTAATGGCCCCATCGGTGCGAAATGACGAACGCGATCCAAAACGCTCCGACCCCGATGACCATGCCGAGCAGCGCCTTCGGCCACGTGCCGCCGCTGACCAGGACCGCGAACACCGGCAGGTAGGCCGCCATCGCGAAGTCCTCGAGCACCAGCACCGCCAGGATCGCGGGTGTTTCGCGGTTACCCACCCGGTTGAGGTCTTCGAGCAGTCGGGCGATCAAACCGGACGACGACACATAGGTCACGCCGGCCAGCGCGAGGATCCCGATGCCCTTGAACCCGAGCAGCCAGCCCGCGACGGCCCCCGGCGTCGCGTTGAGCACGACGTCGACCAGCGCCGAGGGGACGTGCTGCTTCATGCTGCTGGCGAATTCGGCGCTGGAGAACTCCAGGCCCAAGGTCAGCAGCAGCAGCACGACACCGATGGGCGCGCCGGTTTTGACGAACACGCTGGCCTCGGTCACCGAATGAATGCCGCCCTTGCCGAGCCACAGCCCGGCCAGCAGGTACAGCGGGATCGGTGACAGCGCGAACCGCCGGGCCAGTGCGCCCAGCAACGCAAGCGCAGTGAGGACTGCGCCGAGTTGCAACAGCAGCGGCGCCGAAATCTGCACGCAATCAGCCCTTTTGGACGAGCTGCTGCACGCCGTTGATGCCGGCTTCGGTGCCGACAACGATCAACACGTCGGCAGCGCGCAGCTTCTCGGACGGCCCCGGGGAAGCGAGCACCTCGTCATTGCGCACGATCGCGACGATCGACGCGCCGGTTCGGGTTCGGGCACGGGTGTCTCCCAGTGGTCGGTCCACGAAGACACTGCCGGGCAGGATGTGCACCTGACCGGCTTCGAGCCCCGGTATCTCGCGAGTGAGTTCGACGAACCGTTCGGCGATCCGCGGCGCACCCAGAATCTGCGCGACCGCGTCCGCTTCCTCGTCGGTGAGGCGAAAGACCGGACGAGCCTGGTCGGGGTCGTCATTGCCGTACAGGACGATCTCGAAGTAGCCGCCGCGTCGCGCGACGATGCCGATCCGCTCACCGTGGTTGCTGGTGAACTCGTACCGCACACCCATGCTGGGCAGCAGCACTTCTTTGACGTCCATGGCTCTAGCGCCGCTTGGCCTTGGCGTGCCGCCCCTGCCGACGGGCGGCCTCGCGGCGTTCACGGCGAGAGCCGCCGGACCCGCCGGCTGCCGAGCCGCCACCGTTGCCCTGCACCTGCGCCGAGCCGTCCTCGGCCGGCCCGCTGTAGGTCAGCTGGGGCGCCTCGTTGTCAATTCCCTTGGCGCGCAACGCAGGTGCCGGTTCACGAGCTGCGGCGGGAGCTGGAGCGCCGGAGGCCTGCTGCTGCGCGCTGGCCGCGGCGGCGGTGGCGAACTCGGTCAGGCCCTCCGGCTCGGCGACCGGTCCGACCTGCTGGGCCGGTATCGCCTCGACGGCGACGTTGAACAGGAAGCCGACGGACTCTTCTTTGAGGCCGTCCAGCATCCCGGTGAACATGTCGAAACCCTCACGCTGGTACTCGACCAGCGGGTCGCGTTGCGCCATCGCGCGCAGGCCGATGCCCTCTTTGAGGTAGTCCATCTCGTAGAGGTGCTCACGCCATTTGCGGTCGATGACGTTGAGCAGCACATTGCGTTCCAGCTGACGCATCGCGCCCTCACCGGCCAGCTCTTCGAGCTCGGCTTCCCGCGCGGCGTAGGCACGGTCGGCATCCTCGATCAACGCGTCGAGCAACTCCTCGCGGGTCAGTTCGCCGGGCTCCCCGACCGCCTCGGAGTCGATCAAAGTGGTGTGGTCGATGCCGACCGGATACAGCGTTTTCAGCGCCTCCCAGAGCTTCTCCAGATCCCAGTCCTCGGCGTACCCCACAGCGGTGGCGCCGTCGACATACGCGGTGATCACGGCGACGAGCATGTCGTGCGCCTGCTGCTGCAGGTTCTCGCCTTCCAGGATGCGGCGACGTTCCGCGTAGATGACCTTGCGCTGCTGGTTCATCACCTCGTCGTACTTGAGGACGTTCTTTCTGACCTCGAAGTTCTGCTGCTCGACCTGGGTCTGCGCGCTCTTGATCGCGCGTGTCACCATTCCCGCTTCGATCGGAACGTCGTCGGGCAGGTTCAACCGGGTCAGCAGCGTCTCCAGCGCGGCGCCGTTGAAACGACGCATCAACTCGTCGCCCAGCGACAGGTAGAACCGCGACTCACCGGGGTCACCCTGACGGCCGGAGCGGCCGCGCAGCTGGTTGTCGATACGGCGTGACTCGTGCCGCTCGGTGCCCAGCACGTAGAGCCCGCCGGCCTCGATGACCTCTTTGGCTTCGGCCGCCGCCTCGTCTTTGACGAGCGGTAGCTCTTCGTGCCAGGCCGTCTCGTACTCGTCGGCAGTCTCGACCGGATCCAGACCGCGGGCCCGCAACCTCAGGTCGGTGAGAAAGTCGACGTTGCCGCCCAGCACGATGTCGGTACCGCGGCCGGCCATGTTGGTGGCGACCGTGATGGCGCCGCGGCGGCCGGCCTCGGCGACGATGCCGGCTTC
>NZ_DATNJW010000170.1:0-8139 GCF_035603715.1 Mycobacterium sp.
ACCTGATGCTCGTAGAGCGCGATCAATTGGCCGACTACCGACGGGGTGAGCCGGGTGGCCAGGATGGACGTGGTTGGCCGGTTGCCCGGCATCACCTTGTGCGGCACCACGTCGGCGGCCGTGCCCTCGGCGGCGATCTCGTCGGCCGTCTTGCCGAATGCCAGCACCTGCGTCTGGGCGAAGAAGTTGCTCATCAGCAAGTCGTGCATGCTGCCGGTGCCGTCCATGGTGGGCAGGTCGTCGGTGGGTTGACTGAAGCCGATGAAGTCGGCCGGCACCAGCCGGGTGCCCTGGTGCAGGAGTTGGTAGAACGCGTGCTGGCCGTTCGTTCCTGGCTCGCCCCAGAAGATTTCACCAGTGTCGGTGGTGACCGGGGTGCCGTCGGCACGGGTCGACTTGCCGTTGGACTCCATCGTCAGCTGCTGCAGATACGCGGCGAAGCGCGCCATGTCATTGGAATACGGCAGCACCGCACGCGCCTGCGCATCGAAGAAGTCCGAGTACCACAGCCCGATCAGGCCGAGCAGCACCGGCGCGTTGGACTCCAGCGGCGCGGTCTTGAAGTGCTCGTCGACCAGATGGAATCCGGATAGGAAGTCCGCGAACGCTTCTCGGCCGATCGCGGCCATCACCGAGAGGCCGATCGCGGAGTCGACCGAATACCGTCCGCCGACCCAGTCCCAGAAACCGAACATGTTGTCCGTGTCGATGCCGAACTCGTCGACCAGCTTCTTGTTGGTCGAGACGGCGACGAAATGCTTGGCAACCGCGTCGTTCCCGAGCGCATCGGTTAACCAGCGCCTCGCGGCGGTGGCGTTCGTCAGCGTCTCCAGCGTGGTAAAGGTCTTGGATGCGACGATGAAAAGCGTTGTGGCCGGGTCTAGGTCGGCCAGCTTTGCGATCAGGTCGGCGGGATCGACATTGGACACGAATCGCGCCGAGATACCGGCGTCGGCGTAATGCCGCAGCGCCTGGTAGACCATGACCGGTCCGAGGTCCGAGCCCCCGATTCCGATGTTGACGACGGTGCTGATCCGTTTACCGGTGGCGCCGGTCCACTCGCCGCTGCGCAGCCGGTCGGTGAAATCGCCCATCGCGTCGAGCACCGAGTGGACGTCCTCGACGACGTTCTGCCCGTCCACGATCAGCTTGGCGTCGCGGGGAAGTCGCAATGCGGTGTGCAGCACAGCGCGATTCTCCGAGATGTTGATGTGGACGCCGGAGAACATCTCGTCGCGACGCTGCTCGAGCTCAGCGGCGCGAGCCAGGTCGGTCAGCAGCTTCAGCGTTTCCCGGTTGATGCGGTGTTTGCTGTAGTCGATGTAGAGGTCGCCGACGGTGATGTTGAATTCGCGGCCGCGGTCTGGGTCCTCGGCGAAGAATTCACGCAGGTGGGTGCCTACGATCTGGTCGTGGTGCTTGCCCAGCGCCTTCCATGCCGAGGTCGCTGAGATGTCGGGAATCCGTTCAACCGCAGTCATGCCTCGACCCTAGTCAGGTTGACCGGGCCCGCGCGCTGAAGCCGAGGTGAACGGGCGGCGAATCGGGCGGATCAGTGACCGAGCCGGCCGCGACCCAGCCTGAGCAGCAGCATGGCCAGGTCCTTGCCCTCGGGCCCGAGTTCGCTGTAGCGCTCGATGACCTTCATTTCGCGGCTGTGCACCAACCGCGTGCCGCCCGAAGCCATCCGGGCTTTGCCGATCGCCCGGGACACCTCGGCGCGACGCTTGACCGCGGCCAGGATCTCGGCATCGAGCCGGTCGATTTCCAGCCGCAGCTCATCGATATCAGTGGGTTGTTCTATCTCGATGGTCATCTCGGACTCCGAATTCTCGTTGTGTGGAGGGGGTTGCGGTTTCATCCGGTTTCGGGCCTCACACAAGAGACGAGCCCCGGATCCGGAAGCGGACCGCGGGGCTCTGGGAAGCAGCTAAACCACGGGCACCGCTGGCCGGTACCCGTAGAAAAATCGACGCTGCATGTTGAGCACGAAATGAGTGTGCCACTTGGAGGCGTTCCGGCGCAAAGGTGTCGCCGAACGGCGGTAGGTTGGACCAGTTATGAGTGTGCAGCACGTGACCGAGTCTGAAGGCGATCAACTTCTCGACGGTTTGAACCCCCAACAACGTCAGGCGGTTCTGCACGAGGGCTCGCCGCTGCTGATCGTCGCGGGCGCGGGCTCGGGTAAGACCGCCGTGCTGACCCGGCGTATCGCCTACCTGCTGGCCGCGCGCGACGTCGGGCCCGGGCAGGTGCTGGCGATCACCTTCACCAATAAGGCCGCCGCTGAGATGCGCGAACGCGTCGTGGCGCTGGTCGGCCCGCGGGCGCGATCGATGTGGGTGTCGACCTTTCACTCGACCTGCGTGCGGATTCTGCGTAACCAGGCGTCGCTGATCGATGGCCTCAACTCCAACTTCTCCATCTACGACGCCGACGATTCCCGACGTCTGCTGCAGATGATCGCCAAGGACATGGGCCTGGACGTCAAGCGATATTCGCCGCGGCTGCTGGCCAACGCCATCTCCAACCTGAAGAACGAGCTGATCGACCCGCACCAGGCGATGGCGAACCTGTCCGACGACGCGGACGACTTGGCGCGCACGGTGGCCGCCGTATTCTCCGAATACCAGCACCGGCTGCGGCTGGCCAACGCCCTCGATTTCGACGACCTGATCGGCGAGACGGTCGCGGTGCTGCAGGCCTTCCCGCAGATCGCCCAGCATTACCGCCGCCGCTTCCGGCACATTCTGGTCGACGAGTATCAGGACACCAACCACGCGCAGTACGTCCTGGTCCGCGAACTGGTCGGCCGCGACAGCGAGGACGGTGTGACACCCGGCGAGCTGTGCGTGGTCGGCGACGCCGACCAGTCGATCTACGCGTTCCGCGGGGCCACGATCCGCAACATCGAAGACTTCGAGCGCGACTACCCCGACGCCACGACAATCCTGCTCGAGCAGAACTACCGCTCCACGCAGAACATCCTGACCGCGGCCAACTCGGTGATCTCCCGTAATGCCGGACGACGGGACAAGCGGCTGTGGACCGACGCCGGCGAGGGCGAGCTGATCGTCGGCTACGTCGCCGACAACGAGCATGACGAGGCGAGGTTCGTTGCCGAGGAAATCGACGGGCTGGCCGCCAACAGCGACATCACCTACAACGATGTGGCCGTCTTCTACCGCACCAACAACTCGTCGCGGTCGTTGGAAGAGGTGTTCATCCGCGCCGGCATTCCCTACAAAGTGGTTGGGGGAGTGCGGTTTTACGAGCGCCGGGAGATTCGCGACATCGTCGCCTACCTGCGCGTGCTGGACAACCCCGGCGACGCGGTCAGTTTGCGGCGGATCCTCAACACGCCGCGGCGCGGCATCGGCGATCGGGCTGAGGCTTGCGTGGCGGTGTACGCCGAGAACACCGGATCCAGTTTCGCCGATGCGCTGCAGGCCGCCGCCGAAGGCAAGGTGCCGCTGCTGAATACCCGCTCGGCCAAGGCGATTGCGGGGTTCGTCGAGATGCTCGACGAACTGCGGAGCCGGCTCGACGCGTCGGAGGGCGACCTCGGCGAACTGGTCGAGGCGGTGCTGGAGCACACCGGATACCGCGCGGAGTTGGAGTCATCCTCCGACCCGCAAGACCTGGCCCGGCTGGACAACCTCAACGAACTCGTCAGCGTTGCACACGAATTCGCCACCGACCTGGCCAATGCCGAAGCACTCGGAACCGATCTCGACGACGAGGACGTGCCGGACACCGGTGTGCTGGCCCAATTCTTGGAACGGGTGTCGTTGGTCGCCGACACCGATGAAATCCCGGAGCACACCGCCGGTCTGGTCACGCTGATGACGCTGCACACCGCCAAGGGACTGGAATTCCCGGTCGTGTTCGTCACCGGATGGGAAGACGGAATGTTCCCGCACATGCGGGCTTTGGGCGACGCCGGCGAGCTGTCCGAGGAGCGTCGACTGGCCTACGTCGGGATCACCCGGGCGCGGCAGCGTCTCTATGTCAGCCGCGCCAAGGTTCGCTCGTCGTGGGGACAGCCGATGCTCAACCCGGAATCGCGGTTTCTGCGCGAGATCCCGCAAGAGCTCATCGACTGGCGTCGCACCGACCCGACGCCGTCGTTCAGCGCGCCGGTCAGCGGCGCCGGCCGGTTCGGCACGCCGCGCCCGTCGCCGACCCGAAGCGGGGGAGGCAGCAAGCGTCCGCTGCTGGTGCTGGAGCCTGGCGACCGGGTCACCCACGACAAGTACGGCCTGGGCCGGGTCGAAGAGGTCTCCGGCGTCGGCGAATCAGCGATGTCGCTGATCGACTTCGGCAGTTCGGGTCGGGTCAAGCTGATGCACAACCACGCTCCGGTCGCGAAGCTCTAGTCCTCCAGCAGCCAATCCCGCGTGCGCGGCAGCAAGGTCAGCACGGCGCTGGTGATCGGCAGAATTGGCAGGGTGTGCACGATCCAGGCCACCCGTGCGCCGGCGATGAACACGCCGAGGTAGGTCAGGATCGCGACCACGGCGCCCGCCACGATCAGGTAGCGGCTCAGCGGTTGGCGTAGCAGCAGCAGGATCACCCCGGAGATCGTGGCAAGCGCGAACACCAGCGCAAGGAACGCCACCGCGACGCAGAACAGCCGGTCCGATCTCCACCAGCCCGCGATCAGATCGGTCGCCACCACCGAGGTGGCCCAGCCGCTGATGATGCTGACGGCCGCGGCGGCCACTGCCGTTGTCCGGCTGGGTTCGCCGTATGGGCTGCGCGCCATCGCGGGCGGCCGGCTCGGCGGAGCGTATTGCGGGGGCGACGGCGGGCGTGGGATGTGCGTGGTGCGGGCGTCGTCGACCGCCTGCGGCAAGGGCCCGGTCGGCGCCCGGCGAATGATGCGCGTCGTTTGAGGGGCCTGCTCAGGACCGCCGGCGGCGGGCATGGGCCCGCTGGGCGCTGCGGGAGGCGGGCGATCGCCTGGTGCGGGATTGTTCGGGTCGGTCACCGGTCAACCGGCGAAGGTGCCAACAGACAGACCGCGTTTGGCCAGCCACGGCACCGGGTCCACTCGCTGCGTGCCGCCCAGCAGTACCTCGAAGTGCAAGTGTGGTCCGGTGGAATTGCCGCGGTTGCCCATGGTGGCGATCTGGTCGCCGGCCATCACACGCTGACCCACGCTGACCATCGTGGTGTTGACATGGCCGTACAGCGTGACCGTGCCGTCGGCGTGACGCAGCTTGACCCACATGCCGTAGCCGGCGGTCGGGCCCGCATCGATGACGACGCCGTCCGAGACCGCGTGGATCGGGGTGCCGATCGAGTTCGCGAGGTCGATGCCGGCGTGCAGGACGCCCCACCGGTAGCCGAAGCCCGAGGTGAAGATGCCCTTGGTCGGCATGACGAACAGCGGCTGTTGCAGCCTGGCCTCACGTTGGGCGCGTTCCTGAGCGAACGCGACGCCGTGGGCCAGTTCGGCGTTGTGGACGGCGACGTTCGCGGCCGGCCGTACGGTCACCATCTGCATACCGCCGCCGGAGGTGCTGATCGGCCCGCCGTTGGTCGCTGCGGCTTGGGCGGCCAGCACGGTATGAGCCTTGGAGTGCTCTGGGGTCTCGGTGGCGGAGTGCGCAGCGGCGGCGGCGGCACCCGCCGCCATAGCGCCGATCAGCACGCGACCTCGAGCCGGGCCGGTCAGCTGTTTGCGGTGTTGCCCGCGCCGGGCAATCAGCTCCGCGTCGCCATTACCGCGGTGCGCGTCACGCCGGAGCGGGTCGATGTGGCGCTCGGACACGCTTGGGCCGGCCAGGTTCATGACGACGAGGTTGTCGGTGTCGTCCAGGTCGTCGAGCTCAGGCGCGCGCAGGACCTGCGCTTCTTTGTCGAAGTGCGAATTCGCGCTGAAATCCAGGTCGTCGAGCTTGCCGAACTCATTGAAAGGAATGATGTCGGTGACTTCGTTGCGATTGGGAGCTGACAAGCTGCCGCGGGACGCCGAATGCTCTCCTTGCACAGGAGACGGTGCCGGGATTTGCTGAGTCAAGCTGATTGTCCCTCGAGCCGTAACCATAACGTTATCTGGACCCTGCGACGTTAACCGGCGACCTGGGGAGGTCGCAAGCTAAGCCAGGAATCCGTCGGGGATTGTGATTTGAATCACGATGGACCGCTCGGTGAGATCTGACACATCCACCGATGCCGACGACGGAACGTTAAGGCCGTGTCGATACAGTTCCCGCAAGCGGGCGTCGGAAAACCCCGGCTCGCTTAGAAATAGGCCGACACACAGAAGTGAGCCCATGGACCTTTTCGAGTATCAGGCGAAGGAGCTGTTCGCCAAGCACAACGTCCCAACGACGCCCGGCCGGGTGACCGACACCGCTGACGGGGCCAAGGCCATCGCCGAAGAGATCGGGCACCCGGTGATGGTCAAAGCGCAGGTCAAGGTCGGCGGACGTGGCAAGGCCGGTGGCGTGAAATACGCCGCGACCCCGGATGACGCTTACAACCACGCGAAGAACATTCTCGGCCTGGACATCAAGGGCCACGTCGTGAAGAAGCTGCTGGTCGCCGAGGCCAGCGATATCGCCGAGGAGTACTACATCTCCTTCCTGCTCGACCGCGCCAACCGCACCTACCTGGCCATGTGCTCGGTGGAGGGCGGCATGGAGATCGAAGAGGTCGCGGCCACCAAGCCCGAGCGGCTGGCCAAGGTCCCGGTGGACGCGGTCAAGGGCGTCGACGTGGCATTCGCCCGCTCGATCGCCGAACAGGGCCACCTGCCGGCCGAGGTGCTCGACGCCGCGGCGATCACCATCGCCAAGCTGTGGGAGGTCTTCGTCGGCGAGGACGCCACCTTGGTCGAGGTCAACCCGCTGGTGCGGACACCCGACGACCAGATCCTGGCGCTGGACGGCAAGGTGACGCTGGATGGCAACGCCGACTTCCGGCAGCCCGGCCATGTCGAGTTCGAAGATCGCGACGCCACCGATCCGCTGGAGCTGAAGGCCAAGGAGCACGACCTGAACTACGTCAAGCTCGACGGTCAGGTCGGCATCATCGGCAACGGCGCCGGGCTGGTCATGTCGACGCTCGACGTCGTGGCTTACGCGGGCGAGAAGCACGGCGGCGTCAAGCCGGCCAACTTCCTCGACATCGGCGGCGGCGCCTCGGCCGAGGTGATGGCCGCGGGGCTCGACGTCATCCTGGGCGACGCACAGGTCAAGAGCGTTTTCGTGAACGTCTTCGGCGGCATCACCTCGTGTGACGCCGTCGCGAACGGAATCGTCAAGGCGCTCGAAATCCTCGGTGACGACGCAAACAAGCCGCTGGTCGTCCGGCTCGACGGCAACAACGTCGACGAAGGCCGGCGCATCCTCGCCGAGGCCAACCACCCGCTGGTGACCGTGGTGCCGACGATGGACGAAGCCGCCGACAAAGCCGCCGAGCTGGCGAACGCCTGATCAAGGAGACCTGACCTAATGGCAATTTTTCTGACCAAGGACAACAAGGTCGTCGTGCAGGGCATCACCGGCGCCGAGGCCACCAAGCACACCGCACGGATGCTGGCGGCCGGTACCCAGATCGTCGGCGGGGTGAACGCCCGCAAGGCCGGCACCACCGTCGCGCACAAGGACGTCAACGGCAACCCCGTCGAACTGCCGGTGTTCGGCAGCGTCGTCGAGGCCATCGAGAAGACCGGCGCCGACGTGTCGATCATCTTTGTGCCACCGGTGTACTCCAAAGACGCCATCATCGAGGCGATCGACGCCGAGATCCCGCTGCTGGTGGTCATCACCGAGGGAATCCCGGTGCAGGACAGCGCATATGCCTGGGCCTATAACCTCGACAAGGGCGCCAAGACCCGCATCATCGGTCCGAACTGTCCCGGCATCATCACCCCGGGCCAGGCGCTGGTGGGCATCACGCCCGCCAACATCACCGGCCCCGGACCTGTCGGGCTGGTATCCAAGTCCGGCACCTTGACCTACCAGATGATGTACGAGCTGCGCGATTTCGGCTTCTCCACGTCCATCGGCATCGGGGGTGACCCGGTGATCGGCACCACCCACATCGACGCCATCGAGGCGTTCGAGAAGGACCCGGAGACGAAGGTCATCGTGATGATCGGTGAGATCGGTGGCGACGCCGAGG
>NZ_DATNJW010000171.1:0-6761 GCF_035603715.1 Mycobacterium sp.
ATTGATCTGGGACCGGGAGCCGGCAGCGACGGCGGTCGGGTCGTTGCGGCCGGGCCGCCTAAGAAGGTGGCACGTGCGAAACACAGCCGCACGGCTCCGTATCTGGCAAAGCAATTGGCGCCGTCTGCTACTCGATGAAGAAGTTCCGTTCTTGATGGACTACTCGCGGCGCTCCTCGTCGGGCATGTCGCCGAGCCGAGCCATCCCCTCGAAGCGGTGCCCACGCAGTTCACCGGGAGCAGACAATATCAAGATTGACGTCGGCTCGTCGGCCTGGTCGGGTGCACGGTAGTGGTGGCGCGGCGATAACCTTCCGGCTAGGCAGTGCGCGGTAGATGATGTGCCGATGACCATCTCGACGGTTGCGTTCGACCCGTTCTCTGCCGAGTTTTTCAACGACCCTTACCCGATCTACCGGCGGCTGCGTGACGAAGCGCCGGTGTTTCATAGCGAGGATCGCGGCTTTTACGCCCTGAGTCGGCACGAAGACGTCGCTGTGGCGTTCAAGGATTTCGAGACCTTCTCGTCGGCCAGGGGAGTCACCTTGGACCAAGTCTCGACTGGCGAAGTGGTAAAGGATCCGTTGGTCCAATTCATGGATCCGCCGGCGCATCGTCGGATGCGCGGTCTGGTCAACAGAGTTTTCACTCCGCGAGCCATCGCGGCGCAGGAGCCAATCGTCCGCGCCACGATCGACCGGTATTTCTCCCGCCTTGACCCTGACGCGTTCGACGTGGTTGCCGACTTCTCCGCGTATTTCCCAGTCGAGGTGATCACCACAATGCTCGGCGTGCCGGAAGAGGACCGCCAATCCGTAAGGCACTTCCAAGATCTGGTGATGGAGCGTGAAGCGGGCGCAGCGACCATGAGTGATGCGGGCAAAAAAGCGGTAGAGGAAAACGGCCTGCTGTACTACAACATCATTCAGCAACGCCGCGCTGAACCGCGCGACGACATGATCAGCGCCCTGATCGCTGTCGAAGTGGAACGCGACGACGGCACCACGACGAAACTCGACGATGTTGAGATCGTTGGCTTTTGCATGCTGCTGGGCGGCGCGGGTGCAGAGACGGTCACCAAGTTGATCGGCAGCGCGATGGTGCTGTTTTCGAAGCACCGAGACCAATGGGAACAACTTCGCGCCGACCGGACCAAGATCTCAGACGCGGTCGAGGAGGTCCTGCGCTTCGATGGTCCGGTGCAGTACGACTGCCGCTATAGCCTCAAACAGTTGGAGGTGCACGGTGCCACGATTCCGGCCCACAAGACGGTCATGCTTCTTCCGGCTTCGGCGAATCGCGACGAACGGGCCTTTACCGATCCCGACACCTTCGATATCACTCGGGACCGTGCCGAAGCGCAGAACCTCGCATTTGGTTATGGCATTCACAGCTGCCTTGGCGCGGCGTTGGCGCGGATGGAAAGCAAGATCGCTCTCGACCACTTGATTGACTTGTTGCCCTGGTTTGAAGTCGCCACGGACCAGCTCCGCCGCGTCTCCATGACCAACGTCAACGGTTACGCCAACGTGCCGATACGAGCATCCCGATAAGTCCCCGCAAGCTCGCCGGTTTGAACCCCACCCATCATCAGTCTTTCAGCACGGCGTAAGACGGATCGGTGCGGTCGCGGATGGCCTCGCGGCTGACCATCTCGGTGACTTCTCGGACTTCGTCGAAGTCGAACAAAGTCAGGCGTTTATCGATGCGCCACAAGCGATCCCGGCGCGACCACTCGTCAAGGTAGCGGCCCCAGACCCGGATCTGCATGACCTTGTCGTCCTGCATCAACCGCGTTGCGGAATGGAAGTACGCTTCACTGCCGGCTTGGTCACCGTCGAGGGTGATGATGGTGTTGCTGACCTGGTGCGAATGGTTGAGGGTCAGTAGATGCGAGGCGCAGATGAAATCAATCACGCCGCGTCCGTCGCCCTGGTAAAGCGACTCCCCGTAGTTCGCGGTCGCATCATCGTGAAATACCGAGTGCCCCAACGGAATATCGAGTCGATCGACCGCACGGCAATAACGGTAAATCTGCTCTGTGATCGCCTGGCGGTCGAGTAGTGCCTGCAGCTCGGCTGGATCGATCGCCGTTTGTTGCCACGTTTCGGCCATCCGGCACTGTAGCACTCAGATGTCGCTGGTCGATGAACCCGACGCCGCACCTTCACACAGCGGTGGCGGCCAACTCGGGGCGTTGGTGCCGCCGGATAGTCGATCACGAATTGACCGCTGTAGCAACTCATCACGAGGCGGTGTTGCCGCCATCGCGACGGGTGGCGAGTAGAGTCAGGCCGCCGGTTCAGAGTGACGCAAATGCACGAGTGGACGAGGGCGGGGATTCGTCGCGCCGCCGCGTACGTCGAAGGCCCATCCTTGACGAACGGAAACAATTCGCGACACACTTGTGTCGTCATATTGCGGTAAGACGCCACTCACCGGCGGTCCGCGTGCCAGATCGGATGGGAAAAGCCTTGCGACGGTTGCTTATTGACGGTCAACGCGTGGATCCGGGTCGGCATTACCCCTCGGTCAACCCAGCAACAGGGAACGTCATCGAAGAGGCCCCCGACGCGACGATCGAGCACGCCGAGAGTGCGATCCGAGCGGCGCGGCATGCATTCGACGAGACCGACTGGTCGACGAACGTGGCCAAGCGGGTCGGCTGTTTGCGCCAACTCCACGAGGCGCTTCAGCGCCACCGCGAGGATTTCGCCCAGTTGACTATCGCCGAGTGCGGGCACACACCAATGCTGGTCGGCGGACCGGCCCTCGACGACCCGATCTCCCTGCTCACCTACTACGCCGACCTGGCTGAGCGATTTTCCTTCACCGAGGACATCGGAGTGCAGGAGTCGCGGGGATCGATGCATCGCCGCATAGTCGAGCGGGAGCCCGCCGGTGTGGTTGCCGCGATCGTCGCATACAACTACCCGATGCAGTTGTCGCTCGCCAAGATCGCCCCGGCGCTGGCGGCCGGCTGCACTGTGGTCCTCAAGGGTGCGCCGCAGACTCCACTTCTCGCGGTTGCGCTCGGAGAACTCATCGCCACCGAGACTGACACTCCGGCCGGAGTGGTCAACGTGATCACGTCGTCCGAGGTTGCCGTCGGTGAGCTGCTGACTACTCATCCAGATGTCGACATGATCACCTTCACCGGCTCGACGCCGGTCGGCCGTCGGATCATGGAGGCGGCCAGTCCGACCGTGAAGCGAGTGTTCCTTGAGCTCGGCGGAAAATCCGCCCTGGTCTTACTTGACGACGCCGACATCGAGATGCCTGCCCTCGTCGCCGCGATGAGCATCTGCTCCCATGCTGGGCAGGGGTGCGCGATCACGTCCCGGCTGCTGGTCCCGAGCTCCCGTCACGACGAGATCGTCGAGAGGGTCACCGCCCACCTGTCGAACGTCAAGGTGGGCAATCCGGCAGAGCCCGGCACCTATATGGGACCCCTCATCAGCCAAACGCAGCGGGAAAAAGTCGATAGCGTCGTCAAGCGTGCGATCGAAGCCGGTGCTCAGCTCGCAATCGGCGGATATCCGATCGACGGGCCTGGATTCTTCTATGCTCCGACATTGCTCACCAATGTTGACCCCAATAGCGAGGTCGCACAGGACGAATTGTTCGGGCCGGTGCTCGTGGTGATCCCCTACAGCGACGATGACGATGCGGTGCGGATCGCGAACAACTCCATCTTCGGTCTCTCCGGGGGCGTCTATGGCGCCGACACCGACCGTGCGATGTCAGTCGCGCGGCGGATACGGACGGGGACCGTTGGCGTCAATGGCGGAGTCTGGTTCGCTCCGGACGCGCCATTCGGCGGATACAAGCAGTCGGGTGTCGGTAGGGAGATGGGCGTGGCTGGACTCGCGGAGTTTCTCGAGACGAAGACCATCGCGGTACCGGCCGGCTGACTCGCCGGCGTGAAGACTACGGCTGTGACAGGTGTGACGCTGGGGCCACTTTTCGATCTTCCGGCGACCAGTGTGCGCATCAGGAGCGGCACCTTTTAGGCGCCCATCTCCGTGGCGATTCGTGTCACGGGTAACACAGATGCGCACGCAACGCGGAGATGATCTCCGCCATCGCGGACGCGCTGGCACCTCCCAGCGGCCAGTTGCTGGCGAAGCCGTGCGTCAGCGACGACATTCGTCGGAGGTCGACGACCACTCCGGCTTCGCGCATTGCCGTGGCATAGGTTTCGCCCTCATCGCGCAGAGGGTCGAAACCGGCGGTGATCACCAGTGCGCGAGGCAGGCCGGAGAGGTTTTCGGCAAGCACCGGCGACACCAGAGGATCTGTTGGATCCAATTGCGATGCACCGAGGTAGTGGTCGCGGAACCAAATCATTGCCACCTCGGTCAGGAAGAACCCATTTGCGAACAGGGCTCGCGAGCGCGTTTCGCCCCGCGCATCGGTCGATGGATACAGCAACAACTGGAGCGCGGGCGGCACGCCGTCGTCCCGTCCGAGACGAGAAATCACGGCTGACAGATTGCCGCCGGCGCTATCGCCGCCGACCGCGACCACACCCGGCCGGGTGCCCAGCTCGGTCCCGTGCTCCAGCGCCCACCGATACGCGGCGTAACAGTCCTCCACCCCCGCGGGCGCAGGGTGCTCTGGCGCCAGCCGATAGTCCACCGAAAGTATGTGAATGCCGGCACCGTGGCAGATTGCTCGGCACAGGTTGTCCTGGGTATCGAGATCACCGATCACCCAGCCACCCCCGTGGATGAACATCAACAGGGGGCCGACTTCATCGTTGTCGGGAAAATAATGGCGCGCCGGGATCGAGCCTGCCGGGCCGGGAATCGACAGGTCCGCCACCGCTCGAACCTGCACCGGATTCCGATCGATGACCTTGGTCTGTCGCCGCAGCCGCAGCCGGTTGGTCACTGGGTCCTTACCGGTCAATATGCTCTCCACGCCGGTGAGCTTTTGTCCGGCCAGCATCAATCGCAGGGTGGGATCCAGCGTGTTCCCATCGATCGTGATCGATCGCGCCATCAGCCGCTTGGCGGGGTCGGGAATCGCCGCAATCACCTCGAAGCCGAGCCGCATGCCCGCAGTGCCTGCCGCATTTCTCGCCCGAATCAGCCATGGACGTTGCGATTTAGTGTTCGGCGGCGGCCCGTCCGGTTTGCTCGACTTCGAGCCTGATACGGGAGCGGTCGCGCTGTCGGTCACGTCCGTGGACGTTAATGCAGATAGCCCCGCGGAGCAAAAATTTGGTATTGCGTGGACATCGCCCCGGCTGAGCTCGCCCTATTGATGGAATACGTGGCCTGCTGGCCTGAGTTGTATTATGCACGTCAGGTAGCAACAACTCGACCCTAAAGGCGACCCATCCGCTAATGGCCTCTGCGACACCTCCTTACCAGCCGCCCACTGCTCAATGTGCGATCGAACGTGCGCTCGCGGTAGTCGGCGAGCGCTGGTCGCTGCTGATTCTTCGCGACGCTCACGCCGGGGTCACCCGGTTCGCCGATTTTCAGGCGAACCTCGGCATCGCTACAAACATGCTGATCACCAGGCTGGGCAAACTTGTCGCCGCGGGCATCTTCGACAAGCGCGAGTATCAGCTCCCCGGTGATCGAGTACGTCCCGAATATCACCTCACGCCGGCGGGGCGTGACCTCGCTATCGTGCTCGGCGCACTGCAGCAATGGGGCGATGCGCATTTTCCGCTACCGACCGGTCCAGTCAGCCAGCGCGCTAACCGCGCCTCCGGCGAGAAGGTTAGTGTTTCGTTCGTCGACGAACTCGGATCACCGATCGACAGCAGCCAAGTCCAGCTCGACGGACCGGGCCCTGCCGCCAAGAGTTGACCGACGCTGAGCCCTACCACAGTCGCATTGCACTCCGTGATACGGGTGATCCGAAATCCTTTGTGACGCAGTCGCGTTCGAACCCAATCTTGAAGGCATGCCGCCCCCACCCTGCCGTGTTCAAAGCTGGGATTCTGCGAGGTTTCCCGCCGCCAAGATCGGACATCGCTTTGCTTTCGGATCGGCGGCCACATCTGACTTGCAAAATACAAGTCAGATAGGTAGAGTGTTCAACGTGGCGTTGGCAAAGCCTTCGTCTCGACCCATGCGATGGAGCGAAGGAGAAGGAAATGACCGAATATCTGGGTGGCCGTCTGCGTATCAACGAGGTCTCGCCCGCGTACTGGCAAGTGACTATCGACAATCCACCGATCAATATGTACGACCCACGCATGTTTGCCGCGCTTAACCAGCTGATGGACAGGATTGACGCGGCTGACGAGCTACGAATCGTCGTGTTCGACAGCGGAAACGCGGACTACTTCATCGCGCACTACGACCTCGAAGACGAGACGGTGCCGGACGTGCCGGGTGCGGCAGAGTTCACACGCTGGCCGGAGTTCGTCACTCGGCTCGCACAGTCCCGGGTCGTTTCCGTTGCAAAGCTGCGCGGGCGCGCTCGCGGCCACGGCAGCGAGTTGGCGCTCGCCTGCGACATGCGTTTCGCCAGCAAGGAAAAAGCAATTCTCGCCCAAGTGGAGGTCGGTTGTTCGGTCGTCCCCGGCGGCGGCGCGACGGAATGGCTAAGCGCCTTGACTGGCCGATCCCGCGCGCTGGAGATCATCGTCGGTGCCGACGATTTCGACGCCGAAACGGCCGAAAAGTACGGGTGGGTCAACCGTGCGATTCCGGATGCTGAACTCGACGCGTTCGTCGACAATTTCGCCCGACGGGTCGCCAGCTTCGACAAGCGGCCGTTGGAGTTGGCCAAACA
>NZ_DATNJW010000172.1:0-4657 GCF_035603715.1 Mycobacterium sp.
GCACGGCCTTTGCCGCACTGCGGGTGATGACGTCACCGGCTTCGTCGGGCTTGAACCGCGTATTCACCGGAACCAGCACGCCGCCAGCGGTGAGCAGCCCGAACGCCGCGATGATCCAGTCCGCCGAATTCGGCGCCCAGATGGCGACCCGATCGCCCTTGGCGACGCCCAGCTCGTCGAACGCGCCTGCGGCACAACGTATCCGCGCGACAAGTTCAATGAAAGTCAAGCGCAGCGGACCGTCGACGACCGCTTCTGCGTCGCCGAACCGGTCCGCCGCGCTCAAGACCATCTCGGGGATGGTCTGCCACGGCTGGCTAATAGGTCACACCGTGACGAGTCGAGACAGGTTTCCGCCCATGATCTTTGCCTGGTCGTCGACGGACAGGTGCGACAGCGCGTTGACGTAGAAGGTCGGCTCCGCCAGCCCTTCCGGATGCGGCCAGTCCGAGCCATACAACACCTGATTCACACCGACGAGGTTGACCAAATCGTCGATGCCGTCCTCGAAGAACGGGCTGACGTGGATCCGGTTCTTGACCATCTCGACGGGGTCGCTCGGGAAAGCCTCCGGGGCCTTCCGGAATACCTCGGCCAGACCATCGAGCAGCGGGGTCATCCACTTCGAACCGGCCTCGACGATCGCGACCTTCAGCTTCGGGTGGCGGTACAGCGCGCCGTGAATCACCCACGACCCCACCGCGTCCTGGATCGGCCGCCACTCGTTGAGGATGCCCATCGCATTGGTTTGGAACGGCAGCATCTCCTGTTCGGCACCGTCCCACTCCGAGGTGTACCGGGAGTAGCCACTGTCGCTGGAGTGCATGCCGACCAGCAGGTCGTACTCGACGACCCGCTCCCAGAACGGGTCGAACTCGGGCACCGCGAACGACCGCGGACCACGGAAGCCGGGGACCGGAGCCGGCCGAACCAAGATGCAGCGTGCGCCGCGCTTGACCACCCACTCCAACTCCTCGATCGCCTTCTCCACGATCGGCAGGGTGATAACCGGGGTCGTGAAGATGCGGTTCTGGTAGTTGAAGCCCCAGACCTCATCGAGCCACTCGTTCAGCGCGTGGATCAGGACGTGGATGGCAAGCGGGTCGTCGCGCAGCCGCTCCTCGAGCAGGCTGGCCAACGTCGGGAACATCAGGGTGCGGTCAAGGCCCAGCTCGTTCATCTTCTCCAGGCGCGGGCCGGGCTCGAAGAACGCTGGGATCGCGCGCATCGGCTCACCGAACAGCTCGCGCTTGGTTTTGCCGTCCGGGTTGCCGAACTTGAAGTACTCCTCCCAGGCACCCGGCCGGGCGACGACCTCGAAGGTCGGGTTGGGAATGTAGTTGCTGATATGCCCGCGGATCGCGATCTTTGTGCGCCCGTTGATCTGCACGTACTGGACGTAGTCCTTGTACGCCTTGGGCAGGAACTTGGTCAGCGCCTCGGGCGGCTCGTAGAGATGGTTATCGGCGTCAAAGATGGGAAACGGGACGTCTTCCCGATGCGACAACTGACCCATGGAATCCTCCTTCGCAATTTGTGAGAATACTATTCTCAGCCAGAGGTTACCGCAATGCCCTCGCGCACCAGACGCTTCTGCACCTTGCCGCTCGCCGTGCGCGGATAGTCGTCGACTTCGAGCACAATCTCCGGCCACTTCTGCCTGGCTATCCCGTGCCGGCCGAAATGGGCCCGGACGTCGTCGAGGCTTGGCAGCGCCTGCCCTGGCCTGAGTCGCAGCACCGCGGCGACGCGCTCGCCCAGGACGGCGTCGGGGGCCGCGACCACCACCGCCTCCGCGATACCGGGCATTCCGAGCAGCACCTCTTCGACTTCAAGGGCGCTGATGTTCTCGCCGCCGCGGATGATCACGTCGGCCTTGCGGTCGGTGATGGTGAGGTAGCCATCGGCATCCAGCACACCGATATCTCCGGTGTGATACCAGCCGTCGTTGTCGAAAGCGGCCGCGGTGAGCTCGTCGTCGACGTAGCCCAGGCACAGATCCGGGCCACGGCTGAGGATCTCGCCGTCGGCTGCCAACCGGATCTCCACTCCCGGCATCGGGTTGCCATCGGTGAGCAGGCGTTTGTCTTCGGGCGCATCCAGCGTCGACCCGGTGATCGACGGGTGCTCGCTGCTGCCGTAGGACCGGAACACGATGACGCCCAGATCCGTCAGCCGTCGGGTGACCGTGGCCGGCACCGTCGAACCGCCCAGGCCAAGAGTCTTGAACCGGGCCCGATGCGCGGGCGTGCAGTCGGGGTGATCGAGCAGGCTGGTGACGAAGTAGGGCGGCCCGCCACCAAGGGTGAGGCCGTCGCGTTCCATCAACCCGAGTACGACTCCCGGATCCCAGTTGTCGACAAGGTGCACCGCTCCACCGTTGAGCACCGGGATCAGCAAAGCGGCAAGCATTCCGATGAAGTGGCCGATCGGTGTCGCTGTCAGCTGGTTGTCACCGATCGAGCGGATCTGGCCGGAGAGCTGACGCGCCTCGCAGACCAAGCTGCGGTGACTGTGAATGACGCCCTTCGGCGCGCTGGTCGTGCCGGAGGTGAACGCGATCAAAGCCGGCCCCGCCGGGTCGGCAGGCACCGTGCCGGCCATCGGTTCGTCGGCGAGCAGATCGTCGAAGTCCCGCCCGACCAGCCCGACGATCGGGATGTCCGAACACAGATCGGGCTGATACGTCAGCCTGCCGAACTCCTCGGTCGTGATGAATACCTGAGGCTTGGCGGCGGCGAAGATTTGCGCCAGTTCTTTGCGGCCATAGAAATGCACGATCGGCACCAGCGCCGCACCCAGGAACGCCGACGCCCAGAATGCCGCCGCTGCTTCCATCCAATTGGGCAGCTGAAAAGCCACCACATCACCGGCGCCGACGCCGCGGGCCCGCAGCCCGGCCGCCAAGCGGCGGGCTACCACTTCGACCTCGGCGAATGTGCCAGACCACGGTCGGACATCCGAGTACACCCGGAACGTCGCATCCGGCGCGGCCTGCAGCCCATGAGCCAGCACCTGCCCGAGACTCTCCCGGGTCCACCAGCCCGCTTCCTGGTATCGGGCGACCAGTTCGTCAGGAATATTGCGCATTGGCTTCGACGCTCCGCCGGCAAACGTTAGGGTCTTGAGTAAGACAGTGGCGATGTTATTCTCCGCTAAAGAGAATGCCAATATCGCCCCGGAACTGCGGACGGCCGGAGGTGCGCATGACAAGCATCGGTAAAGGCACCGCAGCGCTGGCTCTGCTGTCGGCGCTCAGCTGCAGCACGCTGGCCGCCACGGTCGCTCGCGCAGACGACCCGGTCATGCACGAGGTCAAGTACGTCATCACGGCTGCCACCCCGATCTATGCCGACATCTACTACTTGGATCAGGACCCGGGGAAGTTCTCCAACTACAGCCACGACCCGTACCAATACACTCCCAATGTCCAGGCCGACATCGCACCTGGTCACCCATGGGTCTCCCCGCCGGTGATGCTGAGGGACCCGGCCAACTACGCAATGGTTGTCGTGAGCTCCGGGACGGAGCCGGGTACGCCGATGTTCCATTGCGCGCTCGTCATTGACGGAAAGGTCGCGACATCCAACGACGGCCCCAAGGGCACGCTCTGCTCGCTTCGTAGTTGGTGAGGCGGCTAGATCTCGGGGTCGCCCTCAAGATGCCGCAGGTAGCTCTCGACGATGTCGACGGTGTCGCTGTGGCCGGCCGACATGCCGAGCGCCTGCTCGATCACCAAGACTCGGGACACACTTGTCATCAGAACGGACCAGACCAACGGCGGAAACTTGGCCGGGTCGACACCGTAACGATCGAGAATCGTCGACAGCGCTTTTCGTTGCTCCTCGCGAAATCGCTCGGCGTAGTACGCAATCTCGGCCTTGAGCGCTTTGCGGTGGTTAGCGAGCGCGATGAATTCACTGGTGATCGCGGTGGCCGCGGGGTCGGTGCTGAACCGCCACAACGCCCACAGCGGTTGCGGCGCCTGCAGCACCTGCGCTTGCACCTCGAGCCCTTCTTCGGCGCGGCGGCGAAACGCCGCGAGGAACAACTCGTCCATGGTGCGGAAGTAGTAGTGGACCAGTTGCGGCTTGAGGTCCGCCTTTTCCGCCACCCGACGCGAAGTGACTGCGGCATAACCCTCTTCGAGCATCAGCTGCTCGGCGGCATCGAGCAAGACGCCGCGGTTCTTGGCGTCCGGTGCTCCGATCCTGCGCGCCGAAGTCATGCCGTGATTCCAAACTCTCGCCGAGTACTTGCTGAACATGCCGATCGTAGCGTCGGGCCGCACTCTCGCCTTGACCACGACATTAGCCCCATGCTAAGCAGGTGCTCAGCAAGAACTACACTTTTGCCTAACTCAGACTGGGGCGGCACACGGCTCATGGCAGACCGCCCGCCCCACACCATCACGGGTACATCAGCCTCGGGAGGCGCGCGACACCATGGCAGTCTCTGATTCAGCGTTCGATTCCATCGACTTCTTCGCCGATCCGTCGCTGGTTCCCGATCCGCACCCCTACTTCGATTACCTGCGTGGCCAGAACCCGGTGACGAAGCTCCCGCACCACAACGTCTTCGCGGTGACCGGCTGGGAAGAGGCCAACGCGGTCTACAAAGACCCCGACACGTTTTCAAATGTCGTCGCGCTCGGCGG
>NZ_DATNJW010000173.1:0-3617 GCF_035603715.1 Mycobacterium sp.
GTTATCCGGGCGGCCTTCCGGGGCAGACCCCGGGCGGATTCCCCGGCCAGATGCCGGGCGGCCTTCCCGGCCAGACGTTGCCCGGCCAGACCCCGGGTTACCCCGGCGGGCTACCTGGTCAGTTACCAGGTCAGGCGCCCAGCGCCTTCGGCCCGGTAGCGCCGACGCAGGCCCCGCTGGCCGGCCAACAGGGTCCTGTCTCGTCGGCAGGCGCCAACGGCGGCACCCTGGTGCACGTGCCGGTGGTCTGACAATTGGCTGACATCGCCAACGGCATGAAAGACTGATCGACAAGCAGAACTCAAGGAGGATCAGTCATGGCCAAGCGAGGCCGGAAAAAGCGCGACCGCAAGCACAGCAAAGCCAATCACGGCAAGCGGCCCAACGCGTAACCAACCGCTCAATTCAACAAAGGCGCGGACCGTCCGACAGGCGGCCCGCGCCTTTGTTTATGGCGTCTGAATGTTTGGCTTGTGAAGCGGCCGGGCCTACCGGCCGCGGATGATAGTGGTTCGGCTGATCTCCACCCGTAGCCGCTCAAGCAGACCCTCCGGAGCCCGCTCGCCTCGGCACTTGGAGCCAATCAGGCCTTTGATCCGCTCCTCTAGCCCATAGAACTGGAAGCAGGGTGGGCAGTCCTCGAGATGTTTGCGGAGCTTGTCCTGAGTCTCCGGAGTGCACTCCCCATCGAGCAAGGTCCATACCTCGGCGATCACCTCGGCACACTCCGCCTTGATCTGCATTGGCTCCGCACCGGACTCGGGCCTGGGCGTCGACGAAAAGTCGCTCACGACGACACCTCCTCCGGCGTCTGGCCACCGCGAATGAATCCCCGCTCTTTGGCCACGTCGGTCAACAGCTCGCGCAGTTGGCGGCGGCCGCGGTGCAGTCGCGACATCACCGTCCCGATCGGAGTGTCCATGATCTCGGCGATTTCCTTGTAGGGAAAACCTTCGACGTCGGCGTAGTAGACCGCCATCCGGAATTCCTCAGGCAGCGCCTGCAGGGCCTCTTTGATTTCGGTGTCAGGTAACGCCTCGAGCGCTTCGACCTCGGCGGACCGCAACCCGGTCGAGGAGTGCTCGGCGGTGGCGGCCAACTGCCAGTCGGTGATCTCATCAGTCGGATATTGGGCCGGCTGCCGCTGCTTCTTGCGATAGCTGTTGATGTAGGTGTTGGTGAGGATCCGGTAGAGCCACGCTTTGAGGTTGGTCCCCTCTTTGAAGGACCGGAAGCCCGCGTAGGCCTTCACCATGGTTTCCTGCAGCAGGTCCTCGGCGTCGGCCGGGTTGCGGGTCATCCGCAGGGCTCCACCGTAGAGCTGGTCCAGCAGCGGAATCGCGTCACGCTCGAAGCGCGCGGTCAGCTCCGCGTCGGTCTCGTTCGAGCGGCGGCGCTCGGACCCGTCAGAGACGTCACCGACGTCCCCGGTCTCCGGCTCGGTCGCGCGATCTATGTCGGCCATAGTGGGTAACGCAGTCCCTTCTGTCGCGATGCCGGTGAACAGGTCCATTAACACCGGACCCGTCTGGCACCCGGCCAACTGCTCTTCGCCAATGAGGCTCGTCGCCGTTGACACAGAGATCCCCTTTCCCAATCTAAAGGCTGCGACTGACACTGTCTGCTTCGCATGGGTCAACAGCAGCGATCACCCCGCTATTTCCACCTGTGCGCTGGACACAATCCGGGCCGCCGATTCGGGGCCACTGTGAGCAGCGTTACTGTGGCGCTCATGTCACTCAAGGGCAAGACCATGTTTATCTCCGGTGCCAGCCGCGGAATCGGACTGGCCATCGCCAAGCGTGCCGCGCAGGACGGCGCCAACATCGCGTTGGTGGCCAAGACCGCAGAACCGCACCCCAAGTTGCCGGGCACGGTCTACACCGCGGCCAAGGAGCTCGAGGAGGCCGGCGGCCAGGCGCTGCCGATCGTCGGCGACGTTCGCGACCCGGATTCGGTCGAATCGGCGGTGACCAAGGCCGTCGAGCAGTTCGGCGGCATCGACATGTGCGTCAACAACGCGTCGGCGATCAACCTGGGATCCATCTCCGAGGTGCCGATGAAGCGATTCGACCTGATGAACGGTATCCAGGTGCGCGGCACCTACGCCGTGTCCCAGGCGTGTATCCCGCACATGAAGGGCCGGGAGAACCCGCACATCCTGACGTTGTCCCCGCCGGTCCTGCTCGGGAAGGAATGGCTGAAGCCGACGGCCTACATGATGGCCAAGTTCGGCATGACGCTGTGCGCGCTGGGTATCGCCGAGGAACTGCGCGAAGACGGCATTGCGTCGAACACGCTGTGGCCGCGCACGCTGGTGGCCACCGCCGCGGTGCAGAACCTGCTCGGCGGTGACGAGGCGATGGGCCGGGCGCGCAAGCCGGAGATCTACTCCGACGCGGCCTACGTGATCCTCAACAAGCCGTCCCGCGACTACACGGGCAACACCCTGCTCTGCGAGGACGTGCTGCTGGACTCCGGCGTCAGCGACTTGTCGACCTACAACTGCGTCCCGGGCGGCACACTCGGCGTCGACTTCTGGGTGGACGGCGTCAACCCGCCGGGGTATTCCGGCCCGTAGTCGTGGCCGGCGCGGCGACTCCGGCGCTGGCGGTGCTGATCGACGCGGGCGTGCCGCACGAGGTGGTGACGTTCGACCACGATCCGCGCGTACACATTTTCGCCGACGAGGCCGTTCAAGCCCTGACGCGCGACGGCGCCGTCGACTCTGGGCAGATCTACAAGACGCTGGTCATCGCGGTCCCCGACGGGTTGGCCGTCGCGATCGTGCCGGCGCTGGCGCGGTTGTCGCTGAAGGCGGCCGCCACGGCGTTGGGCGCGAGAAAAGCCACCATGGCCGACCGCCGTGCCGTCGAGCGGGCGACGGGCTATGTGCTGGGCGCGGTGTCGCCGTTGGGCCAACGCACCCGGTTACCCACGGTCGTCGACTCCGGCGCCATGGCTTGGGAACGGATGTACGTCAGCGCGGGCCGCCGAGGCTGGGACGTCGCCGTGGCACCCGGCGACCTGATCACGCTCACTGACGCGGTGACGGCGGAGATTCAGGTCTGAGATCCGAGACGAGAAGCCGGTATCCGAGATCGAGCTCAGGCATGTCGAGAAGATCGGCATGCCGACGCGCCCAGGCGCCGCTGGCAAGGTCTGCGCTGAGCCGCTCTAATCCCTTTGTCAGCAACGCTTTCGGTGTCAGCGCGAACATCGACATCCCGGCTCGCACGGTCTCTTCGAGATAAGCACCAGGGCGGCGCCAGTAGGCTCCGCCGACTCCGTCGACGCAGTCGTGCGGTACGGGCACCGTCTGGATTGACACCGTGCCGAGTAGCGAAACCAGTGTGGAGATCGGCACGGCCAGACGCGCGTCGGTGTCTGCGACGGCGGGCAGATACTCACGCAGCAACCAGAATTGCCCAAAGACGGTGTCATCCCAGGTGAGGATCACGACACGTTGACGGGAGATCCGGATCATCTCGAGGACTCCGGCAGTCAGGTCCGACCAGTGGTGCACGGTCAGCAGCGCGATCGACGCATCGACGGCATGTGTGCCGATAGGCAGGTGTTCGGCCACGGCCCGGACCACGGGAGCATCGGCGGCCCGA
>NZ_DATNJW010000174.1:0-2137 GCF_035603715.1 Mycobacterium sp.
GATGTTCATGAACAGGTTGGGCGAGCCCTGCTTGTTGGCGTAGTCGCGGTCGTGGTGCACCGGCATGAAGTCGCGCGACGCGATCGCCCCGGCCACGATCATCGTGGTGGTGACTGGGATCTCCAGCGGAGTGACCTCGTCACCCACATCGATGTCGCTCCAACGCAGGGTGTCGGTACGGGATTTGGCGGTCGTCATAGCCGTCCTTCCGGGTATGTGCTGCCGAGGTGAACCAGCTGTTGAGTGGCTGACCCCAAGGTGAGTTCGTTGTGTTTGGCCCACAAGAAGTAACGATGCAGGGGATAGGTGGTGTCGATTCCGATCCCGCCGTGCACGTGCTGAGCAGTGGCGGCGATCCGCGCGCCGGCTTCGGCGGCCCAGAATTTCGCGACACGTGCAGCACGGTCCGCTGGCCGTCCCTCGGCGATCAGCCAGGCCGCATGCCAAGTGGTCCAGCGGATCGCCTCCAGGTCGATGAAGCCGTCGGCCATCCGTTGCTGCACCGCCTGGAAGCTGCCGATAGGCCGGCCGAATTGTTCACGGCCCGAGGTGTATTCGGCAGCCATGCGCAACGCGCGATCCGATACGCCAACCTGAATCGCACACAGGCCGATCAGGGCGCGGGTGTACAGCGATTCGACCAGCTGGTCGCCGTCGAGCTTGTCCGCTGCGGCAACCATGGCGCCGTCGAGAAATACATCGGCGTGCGGTTCGCGGTTGGTGGTCGTCACCGGCCGGATCTCGACGCCCTGGGTATCCGTCGGCAGCAGGAACAATCCCACCTCGCCACCGTCGATCGTGGCCGGAATCAGCAAGGTATCAGCGAGCTGGCCGAACGACACCAGCTCTTTGATGCCATCCAGCCGCCACGTCGCGCCGTCGGGACGAGCTGTGGTGGCCGGACGGGTCGGGTCGGAGTGGCCGGGCTCGTGCAGGCCGGCGGACAGGATGCGGGTGCCGTCGACGACGCCGGGCAGAAAGCGCTGTTGTTGCTCAGGGCTGCCGTGCCGGGCGATCGGGTCGGCACCCAGCAGCAGCGTCGGATACGCGGGCACCGGAGCCACCGCCGACCCCACTTCGGCCAGCAGCACGCCGAGTTCGACGAAGCCACCGCCATTGCCGCCCAACGACTCCGGCAACGAGGTGCCCAGCAGGTCAAGACCGGCCAGTTCGTTCCACAGCGCCGGGTCATAGCGCAACTCGCCGGCTTCGAGTTCGGCCAACCGGTCGGGAGTGGCTCGCCGCTCAAAGACGTCAGCGGCCAGCTTGCGGATCGTCTCCTGCTCTTCGGTGAACGTGAAGTCCATGTCACCCAGCCGGCCGGAACTGGTGCAGCACAAGGTCTCCGTCGAACTCTTGGAAGTAAACCTCCACCGGCATCCCGACCCGGACGTCGGCCGGGTCGATGTCGGTCAGGTTTGAAACGATCCGGACGCCCTCGTCCAGCTGCAGCAGCGCCACGATGTAGGGATAGTCGAAGAACGGGAACTGTGGTTGGTGCGGCATCACGTAGCTGTAGACGGTGCCGCGACCCGACGACTCGATCGCCGCCCAATCCAGCGAGCGGCACTTCGGGCACATCGGCTGCGGAGGATTGCGCACGGTCTGACATCCGTTGCAGCGCTGGATCAACAGTTTGTGGTCGCGCAGCCCATTCCAGAAGAACTCGGTGTCCGGGCTGATCGTGGGTGCCAGTCGGGTCGCCATCAGTTCGCCGGCTTGAATCGTAGGACCCGGAACCGCTGGCGCCCCAGCACTTCACCGTGCTGGTCGCTGTAGGTGAGCACCCAGGTCACGAAGAACCCAGTGCCCAGCGCCGTGGTCTTTTCGTCGGACACCTCTTCGTACACCGACGTCGCGCTGATCTCGTCACCCAGCTTGGGGTAGCGGTTGATTTCGAACTCCGAGTTGGTCGCCACGATGCTGGTGTATCCGGCCTCATCGAGAAACGCGGTGGGGTTATTGGTGATTTCGACCGGGGACCCACCCCGCTCACCGATGCCTTCGAGCTTTGGCGCCGGCATGGTCCAGGTCTGCAGCATCACCGGCGGCGACACGATGCCACCGAACCGGGATTTCGCCGCGAATTCCGGATCGAGGTACACCGGGTTCATGTCGTCGAGAGCGTAGGCCCAGT
>NZ_DATNJW010000175.1:0-3982 GCF_035603715.1 Mycobacterium sp.
AGAATCCGGCCGAGTTCGTCGAGCGCGGCAACCGGATCGGCGAGCACCTCATTGAGCCCGGCCAGTAGCAGGTTGCCGATCGGGTGCCCCGACAAAGCCCCGCTGCCGCCAAATCGATGCTGCATGATCGTCGCCCACAGCCGCCCGTGCGGACTGTCAGAAGCCAAGGCAGCCAACGCCATTCGCAGGTCTCCGGGAGGCACCACGTCGAGTTCGCTGCGCAGCCTTCCCGATGAGCCGCCGTCGTCGGCAACCGTGACCACGGCGGTCACGTGCGGCGTCAGTCGCCGGGCAGCCGACAGCGTGGCATACAAGCCGTGTCCTCCGCCGAGGGCGACAATTCGCCGACTCATTCGCGGCCCAGATCCCGGTGCAGCACCCGCACCGTCAGCTGCTTGTCGGACTCAAGCAGCTGCGCTAACGCCTCGGCGATGGCGACGCTGCGGTGTTTGCCGCCGGTGCAGCCGATCGCCACGGTCATATAGCGCTTCCCCTCCCTGCGGTACCCGTCAACAATCAGGGATAGCAATCGATGGTAGGTCTCCAAGAACTCCGCCGCGCCAGTCTGGCCGAGCACGTAGTCACGAACCGCGGGATGTTGACCGGTGTGCGGCCGTAAGTCGTCGATCCAATGCGGGTTTGGCAGGAACCGGACATCCATCACGGTGTCGGCGTCCATCGGCAGACCGTATTTGAAGCCGAAGGATTCCACGGTGACGCTGGTCTGCGCGACGGTCTCGCCACCGAAGGCCCGTTCGATGCTTTCCCGCAGTTCACGCACCGACAGCGTCGAGGTGTCGATGATCAGATCGGCGGTCGCGCGAACCGGAGCGAGCATGTCGCGCTCGGCGCTGATGCCTTCGGCCAGGGTTTGCGCGCCCTGCAGCGGATGGCTGCGGCGGTTCTGCTCGTAGCGGCGCACCAACATGTCGTCGGAGGCCTCCATGAACAGCACCCGCGGGGTGATGTCGCGAGTGGCCAGGTCGTTACGCACCCAGTCCAGGTCACCGGTGAATCCGCGGGAGCGTACGTCCATCACGATGGCCAGCTGCGTGATCCGGGATCCCGCGTCCAGCCCGAGGTCGACCATTCGGGTGATCAGCTGAGGCGGCAGGTTATCGGCGACGTACCAGCCGAGGTCCTCGAGGACCTTGGCGGCGGTACCCCGCCCGGCACCGGACAAACCGGTGACCAGAACGACGTCGATGCCGGATTCATTTGTGCCACCGTGATTGTCGGCCTGATCCAGCGATCCAGTCTGATTCGCCCCGTCCATCCCCTCGCCCGTCATCCCGATGCCCGTTCAGCGATTCGGTCTTGCGTCGCAGCATCCGATCCGGCAGCGCCGCCGCCTCGCAGCGCGTCGAGCACCGCGGTCGCGGTCGCGACCCCAATGCCCGGAACGGAGGTGATCTCGTCGACCGTAGCCTCCCTGAGGCGGGCCAGTGAGCCGAAATGGGCAACCAATGCCTTGCGGCGATGCTCGCCCAAGCCGGGCACCGCATCCAGCGCGGACGCCGTCATCCTCTTCGATCGCTTGCTGCGGTGGTAGTTGATGGCGAACCGGTGGGCCTCGTCGCGCACTCGCTGCAGTAGGTACAGACCCTCGCTGTTGCGCGGCAAGATGATCGGATCGGGCTCCGACGGTACCCACACCTCTTCGAGTCGTTTGGCCAGGCCGATCACCGCCACGTCGGTGATACCCAGTTCGTCGAGGACCGCGCTGGCCGCGTTCACCTGCGGCGCGCCGCCGTCGACGACATATAGATTGGGCGGATAGGCAAATCGACGTGACTTACCTTCCGGTGACAGGATTTTCGGATCCTCTTGATCTTGGATGTGCCGTAGGAAGCGACGACGGGTCACTTCGGCGATCGACGCAACGTCGTCGGAACGACCGTGGCCGGCCGCTTCCCGGATCGCGAAGTGGCGGTAATCGGACTTGCGGGGCAGCCCGTCTTCGAACACCACCAGCGACCCGACCACATCGGTTCCCTGGACGTGGCTGATGTCGACACACTCGATGCGTAATGGCGCGTCGGCCAAACCCAACGCCTCTTGAATATTCTGCAGCGCAGCGGATCTGGCGGTGAAGTCGCCGGCACGCTTCAGTTTGTGCTGCTGCAACGCCTCTTTGGCGTTTCGCTGCACGGTTTCGGCCAGGGCTCGCTTGTCACCTCGCCGCGGAACCCGCAAGTTCACTCGTGACCCGCGCAACCCGGACAGCCAGGTGGTCAACTCCTCGGCGTTGGGCGGCAGGCACGGCACCAGCACCTCGCGCGGCACCGGGTTGGCGGACTCATCGGCGGCACCGTCGAGTTCGGCCTGATCGCCGTAGAACTGCGTCAGGAATTGCTCGACCAATTGCGCCTCACCGGAATCACCTGGATCGCCGGGCTTTTCGACGATCCAGCCGCGCTGCCCACGAACCCGTCCGCCGCGGACGTGGAACACCTGGACGGCGGCTTCCAGGTCGTCGTCTGCGAACGCAACGACGTCAGCGTCGGTGCCGTCGCCGAGGACGACGGCCTGCTTCTCCAGGGCCCGCTTCAGCGCGCCGAGGTCGTCGCGCAATCTCGCGGCGCGCTCGAAATCCAGATCTTCTGACGCGGCGTGCATCTGCTGTTCGAGGCCACGGGCGAATCTGTCGGTCTTGCCGGACAGAAAATCGCAGAAGTCCACCACGATCTGGCGGTGCTGCTCGGCGCTTACCCGCCCGATGCATGGCGCCGAGCATTTGTCGATATAGCCCAAAAGGCACGGCCGGTCGATTTGGTTGTGCCGCTTGAACACTCCTGCCGAACATGTGCGAGCCGGAAAGACTCGGGTCAGCAGGTCCAGGGTCTCCCGGATGGCCCAGGCATGCGAGTAGGGCCCGAAGTAGCGGACACCCTTTCGGCGTGGGCCCCGATAGACCATCAGGCGGGGGTACTCCTCGTTGAGGGTGACCGCGAGCACGGGATAGGACTTGTCGTCGCGGTAGCGCACGTTGAACCGAGGGTCGAATTCCTTGATCCAGTTGTATTCCAGCTGCAGCGCCTCGACCTCGGTGTTGACCACCGTCCACTCCACCTTGGCGGCTGTGGTCACCATCTGCCGGGTGCGTGGATGCAGGCTCGCGATATCGGCGAAATACGACGTCAATCGACTGCGCAGGCTCTTGGCCTTGCCGACGTAGATCACTCGTCCGTGCTGATCCCGGAATCGGTACACGCCGGGCTCGACCGGGATGGACCCGGGAGCGGGGCGGTAGGTCGCGGGATCAGCCACGGTGTCTAAGGCTAGTCCGTGCCATCGACAGGGGGTTCGCCGTTCAGTGCGACTCCAGGTCGGGCCGGTAGCGGGCCGTCTAACCGCCGATGGAGCCGCTGCGACTGATACGAGCCGCTCGATCCCCCGCTCGACCTACACTTCCGCAATGTTCTCGGAGACGCGCTATGCGATGAACGGGGACTTGCGGGTCGCCTATCGCGCGTCGCCTGAGGGCCAGCGCGACATAGTGCTCGTCCCGGCGTGGTTCAACAACTGTGAGGACTTGCCTGAGCATCCGCCAATTCGAGGGTGGATCGAGGCAATGACATCGCTCGGTCGACTGATTCTCTTCGACCAACCGGGCACCGGAGCGTCTGATCCCATCACGGGCGGTGCGCTACCGACGTTGGAGCTATGGGCCGACAGCATCACCGCGGTGTTGGACGATCTGGGGAGTCGTGAAGCGGTCCTGCTCGCGATGTCCGGCGCGGTCGCGACATGCGCGCTGTTCGCAGCGACACATCCGTCGCGCACAACCGCGCTGGTCGTGCTCGAGGGCTACGCCGCTCCCGTCCGAACCGATGGGCTCGATCCCGATGAAATCATCACTGGCTTTGTCGGCATGTGGGGAACCGGGGAGTTCCAACATCTGATCAATCCGGACATGCCGTGGAACGAAGAGATCCGCGCAACGTGGGCGCGCCAAGAACGCCTGGCGGCCAGCCCAGGG
>NZ_DATNJW010000176.1:0-5258 GCF_035603715.1 Mycobacterium sp.
GACGGGCTGCCGGTGTGGATCTACCAGTTCAAGATCGCGCCGCAGCCCACCGTCCCGCTGGCGCAGCCGGGTCCAGCGCGCGAGGCCACCGCTCAGCGTTTCGCCGATGCGGTGACCGCGATTTGGGAAGGCCGCGCCGAGATCGACCGGTTCAACGAGTTGGTGATGCGCGCCGACCTGACCTGGCAGCAGGTTGTCCTGCTGCGCAGTTACGCAAAGTATCTGCGGCAGGCCGGTTTTCCGTACAGCCAGTCCCATATAGAATCGGTGGTCAACGAAAACCCTGACACCGCACGATCATTGGTGACGTTGTTCGAGGCGCTGTTCGATCCCGATCCATCGGGCTCGCCGAAGAGCCGTGACGCGCAGGCTGCCGCGGCGGCGGTCGCCTCGGACATCGACGCGTTGGTGAGTATGGATACCGACCGCGTCCTGCGCGCATTCGCCGAACTGATTCAGGCAACGCTGCGCACCAATTACTTTGTGAAACACGAGGGATCGGCCCGCAGCCAGAATGTACTGTCGTTGAAACTGGATGCGCAGCTGATCGAGGAGCTACCGCTGCCGCGCCCCAAGTTCGAGATCTTCGTGTACTCGCCCCGCGTCGAGGGTGTGCACCTGCGATTCGGTTACGTAGCGCGCGGTGGCCTGCGGTGGTCGGACCGTCGGGAGGACTTCCGCACCGAGATCCTGGGTCTGGTCAAGGCGCAGGCCGTCAAAAACGCGGTCATCGTGCCGGTCGGCGCCAAAGGCGGTTTCGTCGTCAAACAGCCGCCGCTGCCCACCGGTGATCCCGCCGCCGATCGCGACGCCAACCGCGCCGAAGGCGTCGACTGCTACAAGCTGTTCATCTCCGGACTGCTCGACATCACCGACAACGTCGACCACACCACCCGTGAAGTCACGGCCCCGCCGGGAGTCGTGCGACGCGACGGCGATGACGCCTACCTGGTGGTGGCCGCCGACAAAGGCACCGCAACGTTTTCCGACATCGCCAACGAGGTCGCCGAGTCCTATGGCTTCTGGCTGGGCGACGCGTTCGCGTCCGGTGGATCCGTTGGCTACGACCACAAAGCGATGGGCATCACCGCCAAAGGGACGTGGGAAGCGGTCAAGCGGCACTTCCGCGAGATGGGCGTCGACACCCAGACCCAGGACTTCACCGTGGTCGGCGTCGGGGACATGAGCGGCGACGTATTCGGCAACGGCATGCTGTTGTCCACCCACATCCGCCTGCTGGCCGCCTTCGACCACCGCCACATCTTCTTAGACCCCGACCCCGATCCGGCCGCGTCGTGGCAGGAGCGACGCCGGATGTTCGACCTGGCACGCTCCAGCTGGGACGACTACGACACGTCGCTGATCAGCGAGGGCGGCGGGGTCTACAGCCGCGAGCACAAATCCATCCCGATCAGCGACCAGGTGCGTGCGGCACTGGGCATCGAAGACGACGTCACCGAGATGGCGCCACCGAATCTGGTGCGCGCCATCCTGCGGGCCCCGGTGGATCTGTTGTTCAACGGAGGTATCGGCACCTACATCAAGGCCGAGGCGGAATCTGATGCCGACGTGGGTGACCGGGCCAACGATGCGGTGCGCGTCAACGCGAACCAGGTGCGCGCGAAAGTCGTTGGCGAAGGCGGCAATCTCGGTGTGACGGCACGCGGCCGGGTCGAGTTCGACCTGTGTGGTGGACGGATCAACACCGACGCGATGGACAACTCGGCCGGTGTGGACTGCTCAGACCACGAGGTCAACATCAAGATCCTGGTCGACTCGCAGGTGACCGCGGGCAAGATCGATCCGGGTGACCGCACGCAACTACTCGAGTCGATGACCGACGAGGTCGCCGCATTGGTGCTCGCCGACAACGCGGACCAGAACGACTTGATCGGCACCAGCCGGGCCAACGCCCCGAGCCTGCTACCGGTACACGCCGACCAGATCAAATATCTGGCGGCCGAGCGCGGGCTCAACCGCGAACTGGAAGCGCTGCCCTCGGACAAGGAGATCGCGCGCCGGCTTGAGGTCGGCATCGGGCTCACCTCACCGGAACTCGCGACGCTGATGGCACACGTCAAGCTGACGCTCAAGGACGAACTACTGGAAACCGATCTGCCCGATCAAGAGGTGTTCGCCAGCAAGCTGCCGCGGTATTTCCCGTCGCAGCTGCGGGAACGGTGCGGCCCGGCGATCCGCTCGCATCAGCTAAGACGCGAGATCGTGACCACCATGCTGGTCAACGATCTGGTCGACACCGCCGGCATCAGCTACGACTACCGGATCACCCAGGACACCGGGGTGGGTCCGGTGGATGCGGTACGCACCTACGCCGCGACCGACGCCATCTTCGGGATCGAGCAACTGTGGCACAGCATCCGCGCGGCGGGGCTACCGATCGCGGTGTCCGATGAGATGACGCTGGACACCCGTCGGCTGATCGACCGCGCCGGACGCTGGTTGCTCAACTACCGCCCCCAACCGTTGGCGGTGGGCGCCGAAATCAACCGATTCGCAAAGAAAGTGGCGGCGCTGACGCCGCGGATGTCGGAGTGGCTGCGCGGTGACGACAAGGCGATCGTGGAGAAGGAAGCCGCGGAATTCGCCCACCAGGGCGCGTCAGCGGATCTCGGCTACATGGTGGCCGCCGGGCTGTACCGGTACAGCCTGCTCGACATCATCGACGTCGCCGACATCGAGGACCGTGAACCGGCCGAAGTAGCCGACACCTACTTCGCGCTGATGGACCGGCTCGGTACCGACGGTCTGCTCACCGCGATATCCGAGCTTCCGCGCGCTGATCGGTGGCACTCGTTGGCACGCCTGGCAGTTCGTGACGACATCTACTCGTCGCTGCGCTCGTTGTGTTTCGACGTGCTCGCCGTCGGCGAGCCGGACGAAACCGGCGAAGAGAAGATCGCCGAGTGGGAGCACACCAGCGCATCGCGAGTTGAGCGGGCCCGGCGGACACTGAGCGAAATCCATGACAGCGGTCAAAAGGACTTGGCCACACTGTCGGTGGCGGCGCGCCAGATCCGCTCGATGACGCGGACCAGCGGGCGAGGAGCAGCGGGTTGAGCATGCCAGTCGGTTTCGTGGCGCCGGTCCCGGTCCGGTGGTCGGACATCGACATGTATCAGCACGTCAACCACGCGACCATGGTCACGATCATGGAAGAGGCACGCGTTCCGTTCCTCAAACCGGCTTTCGAGTCAGACATCCTCGAAATCGGCCTGCTGATCGCCGACGTACGTGTCACCTACAAAGGTCAACTGCGGCTCATTGATTCGCCGCTGCAGGTGACGATGTGGACGAGGCGGTTACGGGCGGTCGATTTCACGCTCGGCTATGAAGTGCGTTCGGTTAACGCCGATCCGGAGTCAAAGCCTGCCGTGATCGGCGAGTCGCAACTGGCCGCGTTCAACATCGACGAGCAGCGGCTGGTGCGTCTGACGCCGCATCATCGGGAATACCTCCAGCGGTGGTTGAGGTAGCCGAGCGGGGCGTGTGGCTGGGGCCGAAATCCGTCGCCGCCCAGCGCGCCGATTTGACCGCGTTCGCCGAGCGGGCGGCGCGACTCGACGCCGCCGCGGTCGTCCGATTGCGGACACGTTCGCCCGGGGAGTTCACTGCCTGGGCGGCGACCGGCTTGGACGTGCTGGCCAGCAGGGTGGTGGCCGGAATCGTCCGCCCCGACGACTTGTCGGTTGGTGCAGACGAATTGGCGCGTGGACTGGCTGCCGTCGACAGCACGGGTTACGTCAACCCGGGCTTTCCGATGGATTCGGCGTGGCGGGGAGCACTGCCACCGGACTCGGGCTTCGCCCATCTCGACGATGTGCCGGCCCGCCTGATGCTTGATTTGGCTCAGCGCGGCGGCCAGTTGGCCAAGGAGCACGGCAGCGCTCAGGGGCCGCCGGTGTCGCTGCTGGACCAGGAGGTGATCCAGGTCAGCTCGGCCGAGGGCAGCGTCGGTGTCCCGATGCGATGTGTATTCGCGCTGACGGCAATGGGTTTCCTGCCGCAGTCGTCCGAAGCTGTCGCTGCCGACGAGATCGTGCGGGTTCGCGTGCTGCCGGCCTGGTTGCGCATCGATGCGCGATTCGGCTCGGTGTACCGACGTCGGGGCGATCCGGCGCTGGTGCTGCGCTGACTACGTGGAGTACTGCAACCACAACGGCAGGATCTCCTGGAGGTAATCCATGAACTTTTTCAGGCCGACGCGGTATTCGACGTAGCCGTAGCGGTCGACCGCTCGCTGAGGAAATGCGATCCCAATCCCGAAGAGTCCGGGAGCCAGAATCCCGTTGTCGGCGTTGTAATCCAGCTGGCCCCATTGTCGGGTTTCAGGCAGCGTCCGGCGCTCCAGGCCGACCGTGTACACCGCAAGGTCGCACTCGGCGAGCTTTTCCGCGAATTCCGGACCGTCGACCAGGCACCGCTCCAGACGGTCCGGGAGCACACCGTCGACGTTCTCTCGCGCCCAGACGGCCGCTCGACCTTTGAGGCCGGAATCGTCGAACAGGATCCAATCATCAAGATAGACAGCATATTTGAGCGGACTACGATAAAAGTTGATCACTTTCGCAACCGGGTGACGCAGCAAGTGTGGCAACACGATCATCGACGAGTGTGAAGATCCGAACACCGCCACCGTGGTGTCGCCCAACGGCTCCGTGGCGAGCTTCTCGGGGTCGAGAGCGACCTCTAGCGGGATCTCTTTCAGCTGAGGGTAGTTGAGCTTCTTTGGGATTGCCCCCACCGCCAGGATCACATTGGCCGACGTCAGGTCCTGCTGCTCTGTTTCGATCCGCCACTGCCGGTTCTCCAGGACCAGGCCGATCGCCGTGCTTTCTACGGTGTCCACGCGCTCCCGGAGCTGTCCGGTGATCCACCTGAGTGGGTCAGCGACCAGGGCTAGGGCGCACGTTTCCTCAGGGTCTGTTTCGGTCAGCGGCATCGGGGGTGCTTCAGAGAACCGAAAGGCGTTGGCGCCGTTCAGATATTCCAGGAAGGTACCAACCTTTGTATTACTGGACACCGATCGCCACTTCGCGCCGATGTCTCCGGCCGCGAACGCTGGATCGATCCAGGCGATGTCTTTGTTGGCTATCCCACGATCGAGAAGCTTTCCCACGGCAGCGATGCCCGCAGGCCCGGCGCCGATAACCGTCCACGCGTAAGTCATGGGTTAGGTGTAGAGATTGGCGTCGAGGCCAGCCACACCGCGGCGTTGGCCGGCAACATCCCATCGTCCG
>NZ_DATNJW010000177.1:0-7458 GCF_035603715.1 Mycobacterium sp.
CGCGACGTCGGTCGCCTGACCTTGGCCGGTCGCGTCGAGTGCGGTTCCGGGTGGGTTCGTGTCGATGATGCCCGCGTTGTTGTCGATCGACTCCCCGTGCCGGACAAAGTCGATGATGATCGACCCGTCGTCGGCCCAGGCCAGCGCCGGTCCGACGGCCATCAGGGCGGTCGAGAGCAGTCCGACGCTGATGACGCGGAGCCGATTTCGGTTGCTCATCACTTCTCCCTCTGCCGTGGGCGTGGCAGCGAGCAATTTACCGCAGCCAACCGCATGGTTTAAGCAAAACCACAGGTTGGCTTAAGGCGGTTCACATACCACCAGCGATGGTTCGGTCGGTGGATTCGCGGCCCTTTCGGTAGGGCGGACCTAAATGCGGCCAACCTTCTGCAGCCCGTCGATCGTGTCGGCGAGCGTCTGCGCGGCGTCCCGTTGCGTGATGCCGAGGTCGCGTTCGGCGGGGCTGTCATCTGCGGGCGGCATCTGGGTGTAGTACTGCATCGCGGCGGAGTTGATCGGCGTCTCGAACGGCAGATGATCGCCGATGACGTCGAACAAGCGCCCCAGGGCGCGCAGTCCGACATCAGGGACCGGAAAAGCCACCAGGTTGCGATGGGCGGCGGCACCGATGAGCGACGCGAGGCGATCCACCGCGATACGTCGGCCGCCGGCCATGTATCTGCGCGGTCCCTGGCCCGGCTGCAACAGTGCGACGTGCAAGGCGGCGAGGTCGCGGACGTCCACCACGATCCAGGCGGCGCTGCGCCCCGGCACACCGCGCATCTTGAGCGCCGCTTGCACGCCCTCGGCTGCCTCACCGAACTGATCACCCGCAGGTGGTCCCAGCACCATGCCGGGATAACTGATGTTCACTGGCGCGCCGGCGTCCTGAAGCCCTCGCGCATACGCCTCGACGATGGCCTTGGACTTGCCGTAGCCGTCGGACCCGCCGACCACGGGCAGCTCCGCATGCAGCATCGCTAGACCGGGGCGAAACAGCGCCGAGAAACTCGAGACGTGAATGATCGGATCCATCTTCGCTGCGGCTGCCCCTCCGAGCACGTTGCGGGCGCCTTCGAGGTTGGTGCGCAGCATCTCCTCGCTGCGGGCGGGGTCGGTGGAAACCATTGCTGCGCAATGAATGACGGCATCACAACCCCGTAGCGCCGCGGCAGTGCTCTCTGGGTCGGCGATGTCACCGACGACGTGGTCGCCTACATCGACGCCGATTTGCGCAGCGCTGGTGTGCAGGCGATCGGGGTTTCGCACGAGAAATTTGACTTGGTGTCCACCATCCTGGACGGCCTTCGCCGTCCATGCACCCACGAACCCAGTGCCCCCCGTGATCAGAACCTTCATCAGACCCTCCCGTACGAAAATCCCGTGCGAAACCCGCCGGGAGACGTCCTCACGGCATTCCCGGTCAGGTCACGTCAGCGCGCGGGGTCGCAGATGACTATCGGGATCGTCCGGTCCGTCCAGGACTGGTAGTCGTCGTACGACGGGTACATCTTGACCAGTTGCGGCCAGTAGTGGGCGCGCTCCTCGTCGGTGGCGTCGCGCGCGGTCAAGTCGAGCACTTCTTTTTTGATCTGGACCGAAACCTTCGGATCGGCTTTGAGGTTGAGGTACCACATCGGGTTCTTCACGGCGCCGCCCTTCGATGCGGCGACGATCACCCGGTCACCGTCCCGCAGGAAATACAGCGGAGACACCCGGGGTTGCCCGGTCTTGCGCCCGGTCGTGGTCAGCAGGGCGACCGGAATGTTCTGGAAGGTGCTGCCCAGTCCCTCGCCACCGCTGCGGCGGTACATGAAGGTGTTGAGGCGGGACATCCACTTGATGAAGATGTCGGCGAACGGTGTGTCCATGTAGCGCGGACGTTGTTTCTCGGCCATGACAGCGATCCTAGGTTCGCTGAATGAATGGGCGCATCTGGGCGTTGATGTGGCGGATCTTGCCGTCCACGATGAGAAACGTCTCGTCGACGTGCGTGCATACTCGCCGTCCGGCGAGCGACGGTTTGGTGATCACGTCGAACCGCGCCCGCACCCGGTCGCCGTCGACCTCGAACTTCGGCGGCGTGCAGGCTTCGATGATCCGAAACTGCGGGCCGCGATTCAGGCTGCGCCGCAAGTGGTTTCCGGAAAACCCGGTCTTGATGCCCATCTCGATCCGAACGCAGTCCGGCGCGAACGGGACCTCGTCACCCTGGTGAGTGGCCAGCGCGTCGATGTAGGACTGCGCCGCCGCGATGCGGTCCTGGTCGGACACCCCCACCTAGATGCGCTCGATGATGGTGCCGGTCGATAGCGCTCCACCGGCGCACATCGTGATCAGCGCGGTGGTCTGGTCGGTGCGCTCCAGCTCGTGCAGCGCGGTGGTGATCAGCCGGCTGCCGGTGCTACCCACCGGGTGCCCCAATGCGATCGCGCCGCCGTTGACGTTGACGCGGGCCATGTCGGGCTCGTGCACCCGGGCCCAGGACAGCACGACCGACGCGAACGCCTCGTTGATCTCGGTGATGTCGATGTCGCCCATCTTCATGCCGGCCTTCTCGAGCACCTTCGCCGTCGACTGCACCGGGCCGTCGAGGTGGTAGTACGGCTCGGCGCCGACGAGCGCTTGGCTCACGATGCGGGCCCGCGGTCGCAGCCCGAGCGCCTTGGCCTTGTCTTCGTCCATCCACAGCACGGCGGCGGCGCCGTCGGAGATCTGCGACGACGTGCCCGCGGTGTGGATCCCGCCCTCGAGGACCGGCTTGAGCTGGCTCAGGCCCTCCAACGTGGTGTCCCGCAGTCCTTGGTCCTTGGTCACGACGTGCCGGTCACTGGTCGGTTGCTTGTTCTCGTCGAGCACCGGGGCCTCGATGCCGCTGATCTCGCGGTCGAAGCGGCCTTCGGCCCAGGCCTGCTTGGCCTTGCGCTGCGAGTCGAACCCGAACTGGTCGATCTCCTCGCGGGTGATGCCGCGGCGCTTGGCGATCCGCTCGGCGGCGGTGAACTGATCGGGCAGGTCGATGTCCCACGAGGCAGGACGCAAGATGCCGCGATCCGGACCGGCGTTGGCGCCCAGACCGACCCGGCTCATCGCCTCGATGCCACACGCGATGCCGATGTCGATGGCCCCCGCGGCGATGAGGCCGGCCACGAGGCCGTTGGCCTGCTGGCCGCTACCGCACTGGCAGTCCACGGTCATGGCGCCCACGTGCTCGGGAAGCCCGGCGACAAGCCACCCGACGCGGGTGATGTTGTTGGACTGCTCGCCGTACTGCGTCACGCAGCCGCCGACAATCTGTTCGACGTCGCCCGCGTCGATACCGGCTTTCTCCACGAGCGCCTTCTGCGTGGCGCCCAGCAGCTCGGTGGCGTGCAGTCCTGACAACCACCCGGCACGCTTGCCGATGGGGCTGCGGGTGGCTTCAACAATTACCGGGTTACCCATGAGGTCAGGCTAGAACACGTTTCATTACCCTGACAAGCGACGATGCTCCGACACCTTTTGGTCTGCGGCGAGAGCATGTTTTACTGGCACTAGAACACGTTGTAGTTCAGGAGATACTTAATGGCACCCCCTAACATTCCAGCCGACTTCGACTTCCTCGATCCCGACGTCAACCTGGCCGGACTTCCCGTGACGGAGCTCGCCGAGCTCCGTGAGTCCGAGCCGATCCACTGGGTCGATGTGCCCGGCGGCACCGGTGGCTTCGAGGACAACGGCTACTGGATCGTCACCAAGCACGCCGATGTCAAGGAGGTGTCGCGCCGCAGTGACGTTTTCTCCAGTTGGCAGAACGGCGCGATCCCGACCTGGCCACCGGAGATGACGCGGGAACAGGTCGAGTTGCAGCGCAGCGTCATGCTCAACATGGATGCCCCGCACCACACTCGGTTGCGCAAGATCATCTCCCGGGGCTTCACCCCCCGCGCGGTCGGTCGGCTGGAGGAAGAGCTGGCACAGCGCGCCCAGAACATCGCCAAGAACGCGGCGAGCGTAGGTAGTGGCGACTTCGTCGAGCAGGTGTCGTGCGAACTTCCGTTGCAGGCCATCGCCGGCCTGCTGGGCGTTCCTCAGGACGATCGCGACAAGCTGTTCCGCTGGTCCAACGAGATGACCGGTGGCACCGATCCGGAGTTCGCCGATGTCGATCCGGCGCAGTCGTCGATGGAACTGATCATGTACGCGATGGCGATGGCCGCGGAGCGGAACGAGAACCCGACCGACGACATCGTTACGACGCTGATCGAGGCCGACCTCGACGGGGAGAAGTTGTCCGATGACGAGTTCGGTTTCTTCGTGGTGATGCTGGCGGTGGCGGGCAACGAGACCACCCGTAACTCGATCACCCACGGAATGATCGCGTTTGCGAACAACCCCGATCAGTGGGAGCTGTTCAAGAAGGAGCGCCCGTCGACCGCCGCGGACGAGATCGTCCGCTGGGCGACACCGGTGTCGGCGTTCCAGCGCACCGCCAACGAGGATCTCGAGTTGGGTGGCGTGCAGATCAAGAAGGGGCAGCGGCTGGTGATGTCCTACCGCTCGGCCAACTTCGACGAGGAGGTGTTCGAGGATCCGGACTCCTTCAACATCCTGCGCGACCCGAACCCGCACGTCGGCTTCGGCGGCACCGGTGCGCACTACTGCATCGGCGCGAACCTCGCCCGCATGACCATCAACCTGATCTTCAACGCGGTCGCCGATCACATGCCGGACCTGAAGCCCATCTCGGAGCCGGAGCGGCTGCGGTCGGGCTGGCTCAACGGCATCAAGCATTGGCAGGTCGACTACTCCGGCAAAGGCGCGGTCGCCAACTGATGGATTTCACGCCGGATCCTGAGCAGCAGGCTGTCGCCGACGTCGTCACGTCGGTACTCGAGCGGGACAACTCCTGGGCGGCGCTTGTCGCCGGTGGTGTGACGGCTCTGCCGGTGCCCGAACGGGCCGGCGGTGACGGTGTCGGCTTACCCGAGATCGCCACGGCGCTGACCGAGATCGGCCGCCGCGGGCTAGTCAGCCCGGCGCTGGCAACGCTGGGGTTGGGCGCGATTCCATTGCTGGACTTGGCTTCTGACGGCCAGCAGGACCGTTATCTCAGCGGCCTGGCCAAGGGCTCGGTGCTAACCGCAGCGCTGAACGAGCCCGGCACGGCGCTGCCGGACCGGCCCGCGACGACCTTCGTGCACAGCCGGCTGTCGGGAACCAAAGTCGGTGTCGGGTATGCCGAAAGCACTGAGTGGATACTGGTCACCGCCGACAGCGCCGTCGTCGTGGTGTCACCCAAGGCCGACGGCGTGCAGATCGCGAAAACCCCGACATCCAACGGGGCCGACGAATACGTCGTCACGTTCTCCGATGTCGCGGTGGCCGACGAGGATGTGCTCACCGGTGCGGCGGCGCAGCGGGTGAATCAGCTCGCCCTGGCAGCGATCGGTGCCTACACCGCCGGCCTGGTCGCCGGCGCGTTACGGTTGACCGCCGACTATGTGGCGAACCGCCAGCAGTTCGGCAAGCCACTGTCGACCTTTCAGACCGTCGCTGCTCAGCTCGCCGAGGTCTACATCGCTTCGCGGACCATCGATTTAGCATCGACGTCGGTGATCTGGCGGCTGGCCGAGGGCCGCGACGCCAGTGAAGACCTGGACGTGCTCGGCTATTGGATTACCTCGCAAGCGCCGCGGGTGATGCAAATCTGCCACCACCTGCACGGCGGCATGGGGATGGACATCACCTACCCGATGCACCGGTACTACTCCACGATCAAGGACCTGACCCGACTGCTGGGCGGGCCGTCGCATCGTCTCGATCTGGTTGGAGCGCAATGTTCATCGAACTGACCCCAGAGCAGCGTCAGCTGCAAGCCGAACTGCGCCAATACTTTTCCAACCTCATCTCGTCCGACGAGATGAAAGCGATGGAGAAGGATCGGCACAACGAGGCATACCGCGCCGTGATCCGGCGGATGGGCCAGGATCGCAAGCTCGGCGTCGGATGGCCAAAAGAGTTCGGCGGCTTGGGCTTCGGTCCGATCGAGCAGTCGATCTTCGTAAATGAGGCGCATCGTGCCGATGTGCCGCTACCCGCGGTGACGCTGCAAACCGTCGGTCCGGTGCTGCAGCAGTTCGGCAGCGACGCGCAGAAAAAGAAGTTCCTGCCGGCGATCCTGGCCGGCGAGGTGCACTTCGCAATCGGCTACACCGAGCCGGAGGCCGGCACCGACCTGGCGTCGCTGCGCACCACCGCCATCCGCCACGGCGACGAGTACATCGTCAACGGGCAGAAGATTTTCACCACCGGTGCTCACGACGCCGACTACATCTGGCTGGCTTGTCGCACCGACCCGGAAGCCGTGAAGCACAAGGGCATCTCGATCCTGATCGTCGACACCAAGGACCCCGGGTACTCCTGGACGCCGATCATTCTGTCTGACGGCGCCCACCACACCAATGCCACCTACTACAACGACGTCCGGGTTCCCGCCGACATGTTGGTCGGCGAGGAGAACGGTGGATGGCGACTGATCACCACCCAGCTCAACAACGAACGGGTGATGCTCGGTCCGGCTGGCCGCACCGCTGGCATCTACGATCGGCTGCACGACTGGGCGTCCAAGCCTGGCGGCGACGGTGTCACCCCCATCGACCACCAGGATGTCAAGCGGGCGCTGGGTGAGATCTATTCCATGTGGCGGGTCAACGAGCTACTCAACTGGCAGGTGGCTGCCGCAGGCGAAGAAATCAACGTGGCGGACGCCGCGTCGACGAAAGTCTTTGGCACCGAGAGCATTCAGTACATCGGCCGGCTGGCCGAAGAGATCGTCGGCAAGTATGGCAATCCGGCTGAGTCGGACACTGCGGAACTGCTGGACTGGCTCGACTCGCAGACCAAGCGCAATTTGGTGATTACCTTCGGTGGAGGCGTGAATGAAGTGATGCGCGAGATGATCGCGGCGTCCGGCCTCAAAGTGCCGAGGGTGCCCAGATGACGGATATCCACGAGGCCCTCGAGAAGATCAAAGCCACCGTTATCGCCAAGCCGCGTGTCGGCCGCGACCCGGTGAACCAGCCGATGGTCAACAGTTGGGTCGAAGCCATCGGCGACACCAACCCCATCTATCGGGATGAGGACGCGGCCCGCGCGGTCGGTCACCCCGGAATTGTCGCCCCACCGGCCATGATTCAGGTGTGGACGATGTTCGGCTTGGCCGGCGAGCGCCCGACCGACGATCCCATGGGCCCGATCATGACGCTGATGGACGACAACGGCTACATCGGCGTGGTCGCGACGAACTGCGAGCAGACGTATCACCGGTACCTGCGACCCGGCGAGGAAGTCAGCATCTCCTCGGAGATGGGCGACGTGGTCGGACCCAAGCAAACCGGCCTTGGTGAGGGCTGGTTCATCAACCAGCACATCGTCTGGCGGGTCGGTGACGAAGATGTCGCCGAAATGAACTGGCGG
>NZ_DATNJW010000178.1:0-11908 GCF_035603715.1 Mycobacterium sp.
CCGGTCCGGCGACTTGTCGTCGCGCGCCTCCACACGTTCGGCCGTGGGCCGCCCGTTGGTGCGCACCGGGCGCGGATAGGCGCTGGGCTGGAGCCGTGCCTCGCGCTGCTCGGATGCCGATTCGCGCGGACGAGGCGGCGCCGACGCCGGCCAGCGCGGCTCGGGTTCAGACCAGTACGACGACTTCTCGACCGGCTCCTCAGCGGGTGCTTCGGCAACCTCGTCGTCGACGTGAGCGGTTCCGTGAGCCCGGCGGACATGCGATCCCGGACCCCGGTGCTCGGGCGCCTCGGGCTCCATGTCGTCGGTGATGATCGGGATCTCGCCGGTCAGTTCGGCGACGGTCACCGCGTCGGAATTTCCGCGGCGACGGCGGCGGCGGGCCGGAGCCGGAGCGCCAAGCGTGCCATTCTTGGCCAACAACTCGGCCACCGAGATCGGTCGAGTGGTGTCGTTTGGTCCGGTCATTTCTTGCCGCCATTCCGATTGGCTCGCTGATTCCCAGCATCTCGCACGGAAGTCTCTACGAAGGCGGTTCCGTCAGCTTCGCTATCGAGTTTGCGAAGAATTAGCCCCTCCCGTAGCGCCCACGGGCAAATGTCCACCGTCTCTATCGAAAGCGCTCGCATACTTGCCTCCGCGACCAAAGCTCCCGCCACGATTTGCGGCGCTCGCTCGGCGCTCACCCCTTCCAGTTCTGCACGGTCAGCGGTCGTCATCCTAGATATGAAAGATATGAGTTGTCTGAGGCCATTCGCCGTTAGTGTTCTCTTAACACGTGGTCCCGCGGCCGACGGCGCCGCGCCCGTCAACCGGGCCAGCGAACGGAATGTCTTCGACGTTGCCACCGCAAGATCGGGGCTGCCGGCGTCGAGCATTTTGGCTGCGGCGTCGGCCAGCTCGGCGTCCAGCCAGTCGCGCAGCATCCCGACCCGGCGCCGCCCTGGCGGGTCGTCGCTGAGCCATTCGCGGGTCAGCCGCCCGGCGCCCAGCGGCAGCGACATCGCGACTTCGGGCTCCTCGTCGACGCCGTTGGACAACTCCAGCGAGCCGCCGCCGATGTCGAGGTTGATGATCCGCCCCGCGCTCCACCCGTACCAACGGCGAACCGCCAGGAAGGTCAGCCGCGACTCGTCCACACCGCGCAGCACCTGCAGCTCCACACCGGTCTCTTTGCGGACCCGGGTCAGCAAATCGTCAGAGTTCTTGGCGTCGCGCACGGCTGATGTGGCGAACGCCATGAGTTCGGCGCAGCCCGAGCTGTCGGCGATCTTTTCGAACTCCTCGATCGTCTCGATCAGCTTGTCGGCGCCCTTGCGGGTGATCTTGCCGGAGTTGTCGATCGACTCGGCCAGCCGCAGCGTGGCCTTGGTCGAGCTCATCGGCGTCGGGTGCCCGCCGCGGCGGGCATCCACCACCAGCAGGTTGACCGTATTGCTGCCGACATCGAGAACACCTAGGCGCACGAGACACAACCTAGTCCGGCGACGACGTGGGCTGGGCAGCGGCACGAGGAGAAGCCCGACGAATTCGCCAGTCCCGCGACAACGCGGCGCGGGTGAGACGCCTGGCGACAGATTGGTTTACCTTGAAAACTGTGGCGAGTGCGCAGTCAGATCATCCCGGTGAAGTCGAATTGGACTTCGCGCGTGAGTGGGTGGAGTTCTACGACCCGGACAATCCCGAGCACCTGATCGCCGCCGATCTGACCTGGCTGCTGTCCCGCTGGACCTGTGTGTTCGGTACGCCGGCGTGTCAGGGCACGGTCGAAGACCGTCCCGACGACGGCTGCTGCTCGCACGGTGCGTTCTTGTCCGACGACGACGACCGGGCCCGCTTGGACGACGCTGTGGCCAAGCTCACCGACGACGACTGGCAGTTCCGCGAAAAAGGCATGGGCCGCAAGGGTTATCTCGAACTCGACGAGCACGAGGGCGAAGAGCAGTTCCGCACCCGTAAATACAAGGGCGCGTGCATCTTCTTGAACCGGCCCGACTTCCCCAGTGGACAGGGCTGCGCGCTGCACACCAAGGCGCTCAAACTCGGCGTGCAACCGCTGACGATGAAACCCGACGTCTGCTGGCAGTTGCCGATCCGCCGCAGCCAGGAATGGGTGACGCGGCCGGACGGCACCGAGATCCTCAAGACCACCGTCACCGAATACGACCGCCGCGGCTGGGGCGCCGGCGGCGCCGACCTGCACTGGTACTGCACCGGTGACCCGGCCGCCCATGTCGGCGCCGAGCAGGTGTGGGTGAGCATGGGTCCCGAACTCACCGAATTGCTCGGCGAGAAGGCCTACGCCGAACTCGCCGCAATGTGCAAGCGGCGCAGCGGATTAGGCCTCATCGCGGTGCACCCGGCAACGCGGGCCGCCGAATAGCGGCCCGCCCGCCGTCTCAGCCCTCCAGCTTGTAGCCCAGGCCGCGCACCGTCACCAGATGGATCGGGTTGGCCGGGTCGGACTCGATCTTGGACCGCAGCCGCTTGACGTGCACGTCGAGCGTCTTGGTGTCGCCGACGTAGTCGGCACCCCACACCCGGTCGATCAACTGGCCACGAGTCAGTACCCGGCCGCTGTTACGCATCAGGTATTCGAGAAGGTCGAATTCCTTGAGCGGCAAGGTGATTGCCTCGCCGTTGACCGATACGACGTGACGCTCGACATCCATGCGCACCGGACCGGATTCCAGCACGCCGTCGGTGACCTCGGAGTCGTCGTCACCGCCACGGCGCAGCACCGCGCGGATCCGGGCGATCAGCTCGCGCGCCGAATACGGCTTGGTGACATAGTCATCGGCGCCCAGTTCGAGCCCGACCACCTTGTCGATTTCGCTGTCACGCGCCGTCACCATGATCACCGGCACGCTGGAACGCGACCGCAGTTGCTTGCACACATCAGTGCCCGACATACCCGGCAACATCAGGTCAAGCAGCACGATGTCGGCGCCGGCGCGGTCGAACTCGGCCAGCGCGGACTGCCCGTCGGCCACGACGGTGGCCTCGAAGCCTTCCTTGCGGAGCAGAAACGCCAGCGGATCCGCCAGCGATTCTTCGTCCTCCACGATCAGAACACTCGTCACGAGCGCAACTCCTCCATCGTCAGCAGACTGCTCATCGGTGTAGTTCTTCCTCTCGTTGGGGCTCCCGTTGGGGCTTCATGGGGCGCAATTCGCGCTCGGGCATTAGTTCAGGTGGCTCGAAGACGCCCTCGTAGGCCGGAATCGACAGGGTGAACGTCGACCCGGTGCCGAGTTGGCTCCACAGCCCGATGCTGCCGTTGTGGTTGGCCGCGACGTGCTTGACGATGGCCAACCCGAGGCCGGTGCCGCCGGTGGCTCGCGAGCGGGCCTTGTCGGCGCGGAAGAACCGCTCGAAGACGCGCTCCTGGTCTTTGCGATCGATCCCGATACCCCGGTCGGTGACCGAGATCTCGATGTTGTCGCCGCGCCGACGCCGGCTGATCGACACCAGCGAACCGCGCGGCGAGTACGCGATCGCGTTGGACACCAGGTTGGCCAGCGCGGTGACCAGCAGGGCCTGTTCGCCGTGCATCCGCAGGCCACTGGCATCGTCGGTGCGCACGACGATGTCGGCATTCTCGGCTGGCACTTTGTGGCGCGAAATCGCCTCGGAGACAACGGAGTCGACGTCGACGGCGCCCATGTCCGGCAGGCGCTCGGCACCCTGCAGCCTGGACAGCTCGATCAGCTCGCTGACCATGTTGCCCAGCCGGGTGGCTTCGACGAGGACCTTCTCCCCGAACCGGCGCACCGTCTCCGGGTCGTCCGCCGACGACAGCAACGCCTCGGCGAGCACCGACATCGCTCCGACCGGCGTCTTGAGCTCGTGGCTGACGTTGGCCACGAAGTCGCGTCGAGTGGCCTCCATGCGGGCGTATTCGGAGTGGTCGTAGACGAAGACCACGGCGAACCGGCGGTCTTGTTCGCTGAGCAGTCGCGCCTGGCCGTGCACCGAGACACCCGAGCGGCCGGGCACCTGGCGCTTGCCGGGCAACAGGTCGAACTCGACGTCGGCGCCGTCGGCCAGCGTCTTGCGGGCCGCCTTCCACGCCTCGTCGTCGAGCTGCCGCTCGCGGACCAGACCGAGCTCCTTGGCCCGGCCATTGTGGTAGACCACGTCACGGTGCCGGTCGACGACGGCGGCTCCCAGGGGCATCAGCGCAACGATGCGTTCCAGCATCTGCGCGACGGTGATTCCAGCCGCTTCGACCGTCACTCGCTGCCGTCGCTGGATCGCCCGCGGCGCCAAACGGGCGCCGACGGTGAATCCGACGGCCAGGGCCGCAACGAACAAAACCCCGGCCAGTGACAGGGCCGAGTACACGGTCACGTGAAAAGCTTACAAATTCGGTGAACGCCAACCCAGCAGCACAAGGCCAAAATTGGTCATGTCACACGCTACGAGACAGGTGTTCGGTGGCCGTTCACCCCGCGTTTGCCCCATTGCGCTGATCAGGCGTTTATTTCGCGCCTTGGCTGGCCACCGCGGCCGCGCCGGCAGCCGCGGCATCCGGGTCGAGGTAGCTGCCGCCGGCCACTAGCGGGCGCATGTCGGCGTCCAGGTCGTAACGCAGCGGAATACCGGTCGGAATGTTGAGGCCGGTGATGTCGTCGTCGGACATGCCGTCGAGGTATTTCACCAGCGCGCGCAACGAGTTGCCGTGCGCGACGATCAGTACCGTCTTGCCAACCCGCAGGTCAGGCACGATGACGTCGGTGAAGTAGGGCAGGAACCGGGCCACCACGTCGGACAGGCATTCGGTCAGCGGGCCGCCGCCGATGTCGACGTAGCGGGGGTCGGCGTCCTGGCTGTACTGGCTGCCCTTCTCGATGGGCGGCGGCGGAGTGTCGTAGCTGCGCCGCCACGTCATGAACTGCTCGTCGCCGTAGCGGTCCCTGATCTCGGCCTTGTCCAGGCCCTGCAGCGCGCCGTAGTGCCGTTCGTTGAGGCGCCAGGTGCGGTGCACCGGGATCCACAACCGGTCGGCGGCATCGAGCGCGAGGTGCGCGGTGGTGATCGCGCGGCGCAGCAGCGACGTGTAGAGCACGTCGGGCAACAGGTTGTGCTCGATCAGCAACTCGCCGCCACGCACCGCCTCGCCGCGGCCCTTGTCGGTCAGGTTGACGTCCACCCAGCCGGTGAACTGGTTACTGGCGTTCCATTCGCTTTCGCCGTGGCGGAGCAGCACCAACGTGCCCGTATCACCCATGACCGCCAGTCTCTCACCCCGCTCCACGTGGCCACCTAGGACATCGGCGCAGGGTGAGACGCGTCACAGGGGTTTCGTCCTTGCTGATACAGCTATACAGTTATCCCGTAACCGAGTATCACAACGTGGTGAGGAGGATGCGATGAGCGAGAAGACGACGTGCGTGATCGTCGGCGGCGGTCCGGCCGGGATGATCGCGGGGCTACTGCTGGCGCGCGGTGGGGTCGACGTCACCGTGTTGGAAAAGCACGCGGACTTCCTCCGAGACTTCCGCGGCGACACCGTTCATCCCTCGACGCTGCGACTGCTCGATGAGATGGGCCTGTTCGAGCAGTTCGACGCGTTGCCGCACACCAAGCTCACCGGTTGGGGGCTCGATCTGCCCGACGGGCGTAAAGCGCCGATCATCGACTTCACCCGGCTACGGCTGCCGCATCGCTACATCGCGATGGTGCCGCAGTGGGATCTGCTCGACCTGCTCGCCGAAGCCGGTGAGAACGAGCCGACATTCACCTTGCGGATGAGCCATGACGTCACCGGTCTGCTCTACGAGCAAGGTCGCGTGGTCGGCGTCCGCTATGACAGTCCCGACGGGCCGGGCGAACTACGCGCCGACCTCACCATCGCCTGCGACGGGCGTTGGTCGCTGTGCCGCCGCGAGGGTGGGCTCGTCCCGCGTGAGTACCCGGTCGACGCCGACGTCTGGTGGTTCCGGCTGCCGAAGGCAGACGGCATCGGCGACACCTTGCTGCCCCGGTTCAAGGACGGCCAGTTCCTCGGGGTCATCCCGCGTCAGGACTATCTGCAGATCGGCTACTTCCTGCGCAAAGGGGCCGACGCCCAACTGCGGGCCCGCGGAATCGAGGCACTGCGCCACGACATCGTCAACGCCATTCCCGAATTGTCCGAGGCAGTTCAGGGACTGGAGTCGATGGACGACGTCAAGCTGCTCGACATTCGGCTCAACCGGTTGCGCCGCTGGTACACCAACGGGCTGCTGTGCATCGGCGATGCCGCACACGCCATGTCGCCGGCCGGCGGCGTCGGCATCAACATGGCCGTCCAAGACGCCGTGGCTGCGGCCAGGCTGCTCGCGGGTCCGCTTCGCGAACACCGCGTCACCGCTGACGATCTGGCCGCCGTGCAGCGCCGCCGCGAGTTCCCCACGGCGGTCACCCAGACGTTTCAGCGCTTCTTGCATGTGCTGATGCTGCGCGCGATGAATTCCGGCAAGACGCCGTCGCCCAACAAGTCGCTGTACATCCTGGCCCGCTTTCCGCAGCTGTCCGCGATTCCCGCCTACCTGATGGGCGTCGGCGTCCGGCCCGAACACGCTCCGACGTTCGCCCGCCGGGCACCGCAACCGGTCTCGGCGCTACCTTCAAGCGAAAAGGATTGATGCTCATGGCATTTCCGTCTCGGTTCGCTCCGCTGACCAGGTAGCGTCCATGCCTGTGTCAACGGTCAACGAGGTGCCTGCCGATGTGGTCGAGGCCGCGCTGCGTGCCGCCGAGCACCTCGGGCGCGACGTGGCCGACGTTCCACTGATCGCGATCGCCCGCGAGGCCGGCATGTCGCGCAGCACGCTGGTGCGGCGGCTGAACGGGTCCCGGCAGTTGCTGGACGACGCGGTGCGCGCCGCGGGGGTAGAACCCGGTGGCCGCCCGCCGGTGCGCGAACGCGCGGTAGAGGCGGCGGCGGCGCTGATCAGCGATCGCGGGCTTGCTGCGGTCACGCTGGAAGCGGTTGCAGTGCAGGCGGATTGCTCAGTACACAGCCTGTATGCGGTGTTCGGCGGCCGTGATGAGTTGCTGCGCGCGGTCTTCGACCGCTACGGCCCGATTCTCGACCTCGACGAGGCGATCTCCGATCCGGATGCCGACCTCAGCGAGAACGTCCACCGGGTCTACCGGGTGATCACCGAGGCGTTCGGCCGCGAACCCCGGGTGGCTCCGGCGATCCTCGCCGAAGGGCTGGCCCGTCCGACATCACCCGCTGTCCAAGCCCTCTTGCAGTACCACGTGCCGCGCATGCTGGCCGGCGTGGGCCAGTGGCTGGCGGGTGAAATCAGCGCCGGGCGTATCCGAGATCTGCCGCTGCCGTTGCTGATTCAGCAGATGCTCGCACCGATAGCCGTGCACACCATGATTCGGCCGGCCGCCGTCAACATCCCCGAGGTGGACTTGCCGGAGTTGGACCAGGCATGCCTGGTATTCGCCGACGCGTTCCTGCGCGCGGTCGCGACTTAATCGTCGTCGTCGTCCTCGATCAGGTGCGCGAACGCCTCCAGGTTCTTCAGCGACTCGCCGCGCGACACCCGCCACTCCCATTCCTTCTGGATTGACGAGCGAAAACCCAACTCCAGCAACGTATTGAAGTCGGTGTCCACCGCTTCGAGCACCTGCCCGAGCACCCGGTCGATTTCGGCGGCGTCCACCGACGCCAACGCCATTCGGCCGACCAGGTAGATGTCGCCGACGTTGTCCAGCGTGTAGGCGACGCCGTACAGGCGCCGGTTGCGCTTGAGCAGGAAGCGGTAGACGCCCTCGTGGTTTTCGTCGGGCTTGCGGCAGACGAACGCCTCGACGCGCACCGAATGCTCGCCGATGCTCAGGATGGTGTTCGTCTTGAGCCGGCGCTCGCCGGGCAACTCGACGATCAGTCCGGGTAGCCCGCCGTGGGCACCCTCGTGCCGCGAATAGGTCAGCTCGTTGGTGTCCAGGGTGTCTTCGATCAGCTGCTGGACGTGTGTCACCGGCGCTCCCCCGCCATTGGTGCCGGTCATGCCCACGCCTTGCGTCGCGACGGCCAACGTCCGGCCGCGGCCCGCCGAGTCGACGGGATGCCGCGTACCGAACGGCGGGCGGTGAAATCGCCGATCGCACGGCGGTAGCTGGCCAGCAGCGAATCGACGGTGTTGTCCCAGGAGAACGCCGCAGCGTGCTCGACAGCCGCGCGGCTCATGGCCTCGGCGTTGCCCTGCAGCAGCCCGTCAAGGGCTTGCGCCCACCGATCGGCGTCGTGGCCGGCGACCAGCGCGCCGGTCATGCCGTCGCGCACGGCCACCGGCAGCCCGCCGACAGCCGCCGCGGCCACCGGTGTCCCGCACGCCTGCGCCTCCAGGGCGACCAGACCGAACGACTCCGAATAGCTCGGCACCGCAACAAGGTCGACGGCCTGGAACACAGTGGCCAGATTTTCCCGCGATTGCGGCGGCAAGAACGTCACCCGGTCCGAGATACCCAATTCGTCCGCCAGCCGAACCAGGCCGTCGGGCACGGCAAGACCGCTGCCCGACGGTCCGCCGGCGACCAGCACGTGCACCCCCGGCAGTTTGGCCGCCGCGCGCAGTAACACGTCGGGTCCCTTCAGCGGCTGGATCCGCCCGACGAAGGCCACCACGTCCTGGTCGGCGGGCAGCCCCAGCTTGGACCGGGCGGCCCGGCGGTCGCCCGGACGGAACATCTCCAAGTCGACGCCCGCGTGAGCGATGTCGATGCGGGCAGGGTCGGCGTGATGCAGCGAAACCAGTTGCGCGGCTTCGTCATCGGTGTTGACGATCAACCGGTCGGCTTCGTCGACCACCTGCTGCTCGCCGACCGTGCGCAGCGGCGGTTCGGGAATGTCACCCTCGGCCAGCGCGGCGTTCTTCACCGCGGCCAGCGTGTGCGCGGTGTGCACCAACGGCACCGACCACCGGTCGCGGGCCAGCCAGCCGACCTGACCGGACAGCCAGTAGTGCGAGTGCACGATGTCGTAGTAGCCCGGCTCGTGGGCGGCCTCGGCTCGCAGCACGCCCGCGGCGAACGCACACAGCTGGGTGGGCAAGTCGTACTTGTCCAGGCCTTCGAACGGCCCGGCCACCACGTTGCGCACCAGCACGCCGGGAGCGACCCGCGCCACCGGCGGATCGGCGGACGCCGTGGCCCGGGTGAAGATCTCCACCTCGACGCCCCGCCGTGCCAGATGAAGGGCACTCTGCAGCACGTAGACATTCATCCCGCCGGCGTCACCGATGCCGGGCTGGGCGAGCGGCGACGTATGCACCGCCAATACCGCGATGCGACGCGGATTGGTCGGCTCTGAGGCGTCTAGCCGGGACAGGTCAATGGGGGCCACCCTGTCATCTTTGCAGCACCGACTGGAGTCGCAGGTCAGGCGGGTGTCTCGACGTCAACCTCGTAGGCCGGCACCGGCGGCGCGGCGCGGCGCATGGCGGCCAGCGGGTCGGCGTACAGCCCAGCCAGCGACACGATGCCGGCCCCGGCCTCCTGCACCCGGTTGCCGAACGCGGTCACCCGGATATCACGCGGCGGCAGCACCAGGCGCGTCTTGTAGGCCTGCTCGACCTGCTGCATCCCCTCGGGATACTCCGTGAACGCCTGGCCACCGACCACCAGGTCGTCCGGGTTGAGCAGGTCCCGCAGCAGCGCGACCGACTCGCCGAGCACTCGGGCACGCTCGGCCAGCAGCTCTTTGGCTTGCTCGTTCCCGCCGCGCGCCACCTTCAGCAGATCGGTCACGGTGGCGCCCGAGCCGTCGCTGCGGGCCGGCAGGACGCGCAGCCGTCGCGCGGCGGCCAGCACGGCCTCGTCGCTGACGGTGGATTCCAGCAGACCCGAGCCGCCGAGCAGCTCGGACTGGGCGGGCAGGTTGGTGATCGTGCCGGGCCCGCTGGCCGGGCTGTGCACCCGACCGCCGATCATCAGCGCGTAGCCCACCGTTTCGCGGGCGTAGACGTAGAGGCTGGTCGACGAGTTGGGCCCGAACCGGCGCATGCCGAGCAGCAGTTCGGCGGCGGCCATCGCATCGACGTGCGAGGCAACCGAAACCGGCAGCTCGAGCGCCTCAGCGATGACCGGCCCGACGGGTGCTTCCCGCCAGCCCAGCCGGGCGTGATCGACGTGGCCGGTGGCGCCGTCGACGGTGCCACCGATGGCCACACCCACCCACAGGGCTCGCCGCCGGTGCCAGCGCCGCAGGTAGCGCCGGGCCCCGTCGGCCAACGCGGCCAGCGCGGGACCCTGAGCGGTGCGCGGAGTCGGTGTTTCGACGGCGTCCAGCGTGCGGCCGAACAAGTCAGTGGCCACGATGCTGGTGGTCCGCGCCCCGATGTGGATGCCGAGAGTCAGGAACGGCTCGTGGTTGACCTCGACGGGCACCCGGGGCCGCCCGATCGCCCCGGACACCGCCAGGTCGGCGCGTTCCCGCAGGATTCCCGCGTCCAGCAGGGCGATGACCTGGCGGTTTACCGTCGCGATCGACAGCGAGGTGACCTGGGCGATGACGTCGCGGCCGATCGGGCCACGCAACCGCACGGCCCGGAAGACCGATGACGCGGCGGCGTCAGAGAGCTGTAGCGAGGGCGCCACCACGCGGTGGCGTCCGGGAGCTCGCCGCCGGGCGGCCGCGAGCGGATTGTGTGAGTGAGAGGTGAAAGTTGTTGAGCGCATTTGCGAGTCCTTGTCCGAGTTCCGATGGCGGTCGTTAGCCGCACACCGTCGCGAGCGCTTTAGCGCTTAGCTCAGGCGCGGCTGTTTGCGCGGCAACAACACGCGCAGCCGGCGCAACAACACGCGGGCAGACAGCCGAACAAGGTGCTGGAGTACACACGAGGAATTTAGCACGGTTACTAGAGTTGCTCAGATGAGTCCCGCTGATCCGTATCCGACGACATCCGACCAGCGTCACGGCGAGCAGCCCGTCGCGGTGGTCACCGGCGCCAGCGCGGGCATCGGTGAGGCGACTGCGAGAACCCTTGCTGCACAGGGCTTTCACGTTGTGGCGGTCGCGCGCCGGGCGGATCGGGTCAATGCGCTGGCCGCCGAGCTGGCCGGAACCGCGGTTGTGGCCGACGTCACTGACGACGCCGCGGTCGACGCGCTGGCCGCCGGGCTGCACCGAGTCGATGTGCTGGTCAACAACGCTGGCGGCGCCAAAGGACTGGAGCCGGTGGCCGAGGCCGATCTGGAGCACTGGCGGTGGATGTGGGAGACCAATGTGCTGGGCACGTTGCGGGTCACCCGTGCGCTGCTGCCCAAGCTGATCGACTCCGGCGACGGCCTGGTCGTCACCGTCACCTCGATCGCGGCGATGGAGATCTACGACGGCGGATCCGGCTACACCGCGGCCAAGCATGCGCAGGGGGCGCTGCACCGCACTCTTCGCGGTGAGCTCCTCGGAAAGCCGGTGCGGCTCACCGAGATTGCGCCCGGCGCCGTCGAAACCGAGTTCTCGCTGGTGCGCTTCGACGGCGACCAGCAGCGGGCCGACTCGGTGTACAGCGGGATCACACCATTGACGGCGACCGACGTCGCCGAGGTGATCGGATTCGTGGCGTCGCGGCCCTCGCACGTCAACCTCGACCAGATCGTCATCCGGCCGCGCGACCAGGCGTCAGCCGGCCGGTTTAACCGCCGGGCCCAGGGCTAGTCGTCGTTGGGGTGCCCGACAACGTCGGCGCGTCATGCGGCGTGGCGGGCGCGCTGCGGGGAATCGACACCGGCGCAGGCTTGGCACCGCTGGGCGGCGGCAGCGCCGACATCCCCACCCAGGTGTCCCAGCTGACCGCCCAGTCCCAGATATCGCCGTCGGAGTAGGACAGCTCGATGGTGCTGCCGGTCACCTCGACCGGGTCGCCGTAGATCGCGCTGCCGAAGTACCGCTCGGCATCGC